>CAZJRT010000227.1:0-3553 GCA_964548445.1 uncultured Pseudobdellovibrionaceae bacterium | reverse complement strand
GTCTGATGACATTGCGGGTTTTTCCAAGAAGCTCGGCTTGACTGGTATTGTTTTGCAGATTGATTATGGCCTGTCTGGTCAGGTGATTAATATCTTCCATCCATAATCCATCCATTTTTAGGAGTGATGGGAGTAAATGGTGGGTGCACAGGGACTCGAACCCCGAACCAATTGATTAAGAGTCAACTGCTCTACCAACTGAGCTATGCGCCCCTGAAATATCACGCACAAATACTTCCAGGATCAAAATGTGTCAAGAAAAGACTTGCTATATTTTGCATAAGTATTGACGGGGTGCCGCCATGTGTTTAAGAGCTTTTGAAAACAGGGAGGGAAAATGTCAGAAAATAGATCAGGCTTAAAAGAGACTTTTTATTCAAAAGCATCGCCGGAATGTAATCATGATCTTGGGGTTTATAAGCCAGCGGTTGCTTTTGAGGTCTTTAACAAAGTTACAGGTATTGCAGGAAATTATCATTTTCCAGGCGGCATGAGCGCCACTGAATATGAATCAACTGTCGTTCCGCGTTTCTCGGTTGATGTTTTTTCCAAACTCGAAGATCCCATGCAGAATGGTTTTCTGCTGGTACCTAAAGAGGCCCCTGATCCCGAAGTTCTTGCCGAGATGAAAAATCAATGGGAACAGCTTAAAAAGCTTAATCCGGAACTAAATGTTATTGATTTGGGTGATTGTGATCCTGAATTAATGCCTATGGCTCTTTTCGACTGCATTGAGGGCTGTGCAAGCCTGTTTAATCCGGATGATATTAATACCTTTGTTAAAACGAGAATTGAATCAAGGCGCTTCGATGTTCCGGCAATCTTTTCTGAGGATCCGGATTATTCCAAAGTAAAGGCGGAGGTTTCCAATCTGGCTGAGTATCGGGTGGGCTGGGTACCTTCGAAAGCTACGCTAAAGCTGATCAGCGGCAAGCTTAAAGAAAAAATTAACGCGGACAAGCAACCGACAAACGAATTCAAGCTATAAGATTTGCCAAGGATACCCGAAAAAATTTATCTGGACACAATTTAGGAAAATGATATAGGCATTACCTATTGTTTAAAAATATTCAGAACAGGGTTTCACAGTGCTATCCCAAATATTTTCAGGCTATGCCTGGCTTCATAATGCTCAGCAAATGTTACGGCAAACAAGGCCGTGGACAGAGGCTGTTGAGAGTATGCTGACAAATTTTGCCGAGGCATCTTCATCAAACGGGAAGGCAACAAATCTGCCCGGCTTGACTGCAAAGGTAATGGCAGCAACATATAAGCAATGGAATTTCCTTAATCAGGATTTCGAGGATCCCGGTTTTCAGTTGAATGATACGGTTATCGATGGCGAAAATGTTGCTGTGACAGAGGAAACAGTCAGCGAAAAACCTTTTTGCAAGCTTACGCATTTCAAAAGAGACAAGGCAGCGAGACAGGATCCCAAATTACTGATATTTGCGCCTTTGTCGGGTCATAATGCTTCCTTGTTGCGTGGAACAGTGAAGAACTTTTTACCGGACCATGATGTTTATATTACCAGCTGGAAAAATGCAGCGCAGGTTTCTCTTGAAGAGAGCGAAGCTTTTGGCCTGGATAATTACATTGAATATGCAAAGGATTATATTTATGAGCTTGGGGCTGATACTCATGTGCTGGCTGTTTGTCAGGCTACTATTCCTGTTGTTAGTGCCGTTTCAAAAATAGCTGAAGAGACTCCGAATGACCAACCTGCCAGTCTTACCTTGATTGCAGGGCCGGGAGATGTTCGAAGGGCCAGTTGTCCGGTTACGGAATTTGCCGAGAATAATAAGCTGGAAAATATTCTGGCCAATATGTGCGATACAGTACCCTCCGGTTTGCCCGGTGCTGGTAGAAAAGTAGTCCCGGGACATAATATGCTGACTGCTTTTGTAAGCATGAATCCGATGAGCCATTTTGACAGCTATCAGGCTGCATGGAGGGCGGATATTTCCGGCGATCACGCCAAGGCAACGAAAACATATGATTTTTACAAAGATTACAATGCTGTATTGGATCTTGACGCCAGGTTCTATGAGCAAACAGTTCAGTGGGTATTTCAGGAAGCCAGACTGGCGAGAGGGCTAATGGAGGTTGATGGTAGAACTGTCGCGCCGGAAATGATTACTGTGCCTCAACTTGCTGTGGAGGGAGGAAAAGATGAAATTTCTCCGCCAGGACATACTCTGGCATATCTGGAAATGATGGGTGGCGGTTCTGCAGATAAGTATCATATTTTGAATGAAAATGTAGGGCACTACGGGGCCTTTACAGGCTCGAAGTTCGCAAAGGAGATTGCGCCTTGCATCAAGGCTCACATCAGGCAGGCAGGAGATAAAGCCGGTTACAAGTATGACTCATTACCGGAAGCATCCATCAGGATGCCGGAATTATGGGATGGCAAGTGCCCGCCTCCCAGAGCGGGTACGCCCGGATCCGTGGGGGTGCCGCCAATAAGCTGTGCAGAAAATCTGCGCCTTGATTAAAATCTAGTCCTTACGGACAAAATTCCACCAGGCTTTGAGCAGATCATTTTGCTGCAGTATTTCATCTAGTCTGGCCAAGGCTGTCGGGCTTGACATTACAGCGTCTATAATTCTTGTCTTTTCTTCTTCTTTGCACTGTCCATCAGCCAAGGCTTGAATATCAAGATCAGTCACGTTTTCCCTGTATTTGTTGTTTTGCATTTTGCTGCCCGGAATACGATAGCCGTCAAGATGGTTACTTGGTAGCTTTTTACCCGACACAGCATATTTGCACAAGTCTTCTTCATTCACTCCTACTACAGACAACCAAATTGGTTCCTTGGATTATCCGGGAACTGTCGCTTCGGCTTTTCGTTGAGTTAATTGAAAGGAGGTGCATATGCTTCAATTAGCTATATTTTTTCTTATTCTGGCTTTAGTCGCGGCGTTTATGGGTTTTGGCGGCGTTGCTGCCGTTTCTGTTGAGATTGCCCAAATTCTTTTTGTGGTTTTTCTGGCACTGTTCATTATTGCGGCCATAGCTCATGCAATTCGCGGACGAAAGCCTCCAGCCTGAGGCTTTTTCGCTAGTTATAAATACCAGAAAAGCGGCATGACTTCTTGCCGCTTTTTCCAGTCTATCAGATAGAGTCGTATGATCAGGCTGCGTTTGCGCTCTCAAGATCGCTTCTGAAAGTATCGAAAGCAAAATCATCATTCCTGAATTCGCCAAATACGCCTTCTTCAAGTTGGACTTTGAGTTTTTCGCGTGCTCTAGACAACCGGGATCTGACGGTTCCAACGGGAATATCCAGGTTTCCGGCAACCTGCTCGTATGCCATGCCATGGATACATACCATGATCAGGACATTCCGATGGTCATCTGACAGGGTTTTAAGTGCTTCGCCAACCCGTTGAAGCTCGGCTTTCCTTTCCTGTGAAGCCGCGATCGACTGAGATTTAATAAGCTCCTCACAGTCATATTGAGTTTCAAATTTCACGCGTCTTCGATATTGAGTAGCGAAAAGGTTGAACATCATTTTCGATGTCCAGGCCTACATATCCGTTCCTTCCTC
>CAZJRT010000226.1:0-3571 GCA_964548445.1 uncultured Pseudobdellovibrionaceae bacterium | reverse complement strand
GCTTGATGGCATACAGGCTGAAATGGCAGCTATCGGTCACGATATCGGTGCAGCAGAAGAAGTTAAGGTAGACATTCCTGTTCAGACTTCAGATGAAGTCAAGGAAGAAGCTTCAGAGGAAGAAGTTAAAGCCAAGGAAGTCGAAGAAGAAGTTAAAAAAGCTGCCCAGGGTTAATTTGGAAAGCTGATCAATTTACTATTAAGAGGGAATGAAATATGGCTGATATTACCGCAGCAGAAGTAAAGGCTTTGCGCGATAAAACAGGCGCGGGCATGATGGATGCCAAGAAAGCTCTGATCGAAACCAACGGAAACATGGAAGAGGCTGTAGATTGGCTTCGCACCAAGGGGCTGGCAAAAGCCGCCAAAAAGTCCAGCAGGACGGCTGCTGAAGGTCTGGTAGCTGTTGCCCTTGGGGACAAGGAAGGCGTTGTTGTTGAAGTTAATTCTGAAACTGACTTTGTTGCCAGAAACGAGCAATTCCAGGGTCTTGTTAAACAGATTGCTGAAATCGCACTATCCAGTAAAGCTGCCAGCACAGAAGAATTAGCTGATAAAGAATATGCCGGGGGCAAAAGCGTTCAGGACACCCTTACGGAAAAAATTGCTACTATCGGTGAAAACATGAATCTTCGTCGTGTTAGCCGTCTGGAAGTAAGTGAGGGAGCAGTAGCTGGTTATGTACACAATTCTGTGACTGAAGGGCTCGGCAAAATCGGTGTTCTGGTAGCTCTGGAATCTTCGGGCGATAAAGAAAAGCTCCGTGAATTGGGTAAAAAAATTGCCATGCACGTAGCTGCCGCATTTCCCCAGTTTCTTAATCGGGAGAGCGTTGATTCTGCTTCACTGGATCGTGAAAGAAGTGTTCTTCGCGAACAGGCAATTGCCAGTGGTAAACCTGCAGAAATAGCAGAGAAAATGGTCGAAGGCCGTATTCGTAAATACTACGAAGAGGTCTGTCTGCTAGAGCAGGTGTTTGTCATAGATAACGAAACCAAAATCAGCAAGCTAATAGAAAATGCTTCAAAAGATGCCGGTGCGCCGGTAACACTTACCGGTTTCGTACGTTATCAACTGGGTGAGGGCATCGAAAAAGAGCAAGGCGATTTTGCTCAGGAAGTCGCAGCTGCAGCAGGCGGTTGATTATCGTTTCATAGAAATAATTCAGCAGCCGCGTTGCATATCGACGCGGCTGTTATTACAGTAGGCCAGTTTTACTTAGTCCCGGGGGAAATCAAATGTCTGAACAGGCGGACGAACAATCTTCAGCAGCTGAAACTGCAGGTCCCAAATTTAAAAGAGTTCTTCTCAAGATGTCCGGGGAAGTGCTCATGGGTAATAGAGAATATGGCATTGATCCTGGCTGGCTTGACCGACTGGCTTATGACATTAAGGAAGCGGTCGAAATGGGGGTTCAGGTCTGCATAGTAGTGGGGGCAGGAAACATTTTCCGGGGAGTATCTGGCGCTGCCGCCGGAATGGAAAGGGTAACAGCAGATTATATCGGAATGCTGGGCACTATTATGAATGCAATGGCTTTTCAGTCAGCACTGGAGAAAATTGAAGTAGAAACAAGAGTTCAGTCAGCTATTCCCATGCAGGCTGTTTGCGAACCTTATGTCAGGCGCCGGGCATTACGGCATCTGGAAAAGGGGCGGGTAGTGATATTTGCCGGAGGAAGCGGTAATCCATTCTTTACTACGGACACTCCTGCTGCGCTTCGTGCCACTGAAATGGGCTGTGATGCCATGATGAAAGGGACCAAGGTAGATGGCGTATATTGTTCTGACCCGGCAAAAAATCCGGATGCAAAACGCTTTGAGCATTTGACTTATCTTGATGTTTTGACGCAGGATCTCAGAGTCATGGATGCCACTGCCATAGCTCTCGCAAGAGAAAATAATATACCAATAGTCGTTTTCTCAATTATGGAGAAGGGCAACTTCGCCAAAGCAGTTCGCGGCGAGGGTCCATACACAATCGTTACAAGATAACTTTAATAAAAGGGAACAACTCCATGTCTGAAATAAATTTTTCTGACCTAAAGCGGAGGATGACAGGATCTGTAGAAGTACTGCAAAAAGAATTTACAGGACTTCGTACCGGGCGCGCTTCGGTAAATATGCTGGAGCCTGTGCAGGTGCCGGCCTATGGAACTACAATGCCGTTAAATCAGGTGGCGAGTATCAGTGTGCCTGAGTCCAGACTTCTTTTTGTACAGGTCTGGGATGCTACCGTTATCAAAGCAGTCGAGAAAGCTATACGCGATTCCGGCCTGGGACTTAATCCTCAGCTTGAGGGTTCCGCTATCAGAGTTCCTATCCCCGAGCTTAATGAAGAGCGCCGTCAGGAAATGACTAAAATAGCAGGCAAATATGCTGAATCTGCGCGAATTTCTATCAGAAATATTCGCCGGGACGGAATGGACGCTATTAAAAAAGCAGAAAAAGATGGTGATTTGTCGGAAGATGAATCGCATCGCTTGTCTGATGAAGTACAAAAGCTTACTGACGAATATGTTGGCAAGATTGATGCTATGCTGGCCGATAAAGAAAAGGACATAATGACGGTTTGATTATCGTCTGACGTAAAGGTTTTAGATGTCTGGAAGTTCCACAGAGAGAACTACTCCTGGTCATATTGCCATTATAATGGATGGCAATGGCCGTTGGGCGTCCAGGAAAGGATTACCGCGTACAGCAGGCCACCAACAAGGTGTTGAGGCCGTTCGCAGAACTATTCGTGCAGCGACCGATCTTGGAATTGAATACCTTACACTTTTTGGATTTTCTTCAGAAAACTGGAACAGACCTCTTGAGGAGGTTAGTGAATTAATGCGTTTGCTCCGGTTTTACTTACGTTCGGAGACAGCGGAATTACATCGTAATGATGTAAGGCTCCGCGTCATTGGCAATAGAACAGAGCTTGATCCGGATATAGTAAAGATGATCGAACACGCAGAGGACCTGACCAGGCTTAACAAGAAAATTACTGTCGCCATAGCAATCAATTATGGTGGTAGAAATGACATCCTTCAGGCAACTTGCAATATAGCTAAAGATTTGCAGAAAAGAGGCATCGAGCCTGATTTCGAACGGGTTAAAGCCGTGTTCCCGGATTATATCATGACCAGCGGCATGCCTGATCCGGATCTGCTTATCAGAACAAGCGGTGAAAAAAGGATCAGTAACTTTCTGTTATGGCAATGCGCCTATTCTGAATTTTATTATACGGATTGTCTCTGGCCTGATTTTTCAACCAATGAATTACAAGCTGCAATAAATGACTTTCAAAGCCGCGACAGAAGATTTGGCGAAGTTAAATATAAGGCAGGACGAGGCGACGACTGATGTATGTGATTGATGAGAAACTCCAGAAAAGGGTGCTTTCCGGTTTTGTCCTCGGTCCTTTGGTGGTTCTCATTCTTGTAGCTGGCAATTTATTCTTTGCTCTGTTCATGCTGGCAGCATTTGCAGTGGCTATTTCTGAATGGCATGGAATGGCCGCTCGTGGCCATCAGTATCTGGTTGATATGATTATTGGCAGCTTGTATCTGCCGGTTTGTTTTCTT
>CAZJRT010000225.1:0-3592 GCA_964548445.1 uncultured Pseudobdellovibrionaceae bacterium | reverse complement strand
TGCTTGTTAAACTGGTTCTGGCTTTCGCAATATTAAGCCGGACGCGATAGGCCCGGAAATTATATTGATACAGGAAAAAGTAACGGCGCCTTCAGGCGCCGTTACTACGTGTATATAATGTCGGATTGTCTTATTCAAACAGACCGCGAATGCCTTCTTTGACAGATTCTACAGCTTCCGGCTTGATGCCGAGTTTGTCGGCTAAAGAATCTGAGGCTTTATCTTCCAGACCTTTCATAATGCCAGCGCGGATGGCTCTTTTAGCTGCTACATCAAGAATTATCCCGGTTACTTCAGATATCGCTCTGTCAGGAGAGATGCCGTCTTCCCGTTCTCCTATAGAGCCAGAGATACGGGGCAGGTTTACTTCCTGGGCTCCCATTTCAATAAGCATCTGTGAGGGGACAAGTCTGGCGTCACTTATGCTCAGATCATGAACTACAATCCTGGGGCCTTCTGTGCTTGCCGGATCAGAATCGGGCACCTTCTCGCGCGCGAGGTTTTCGCTTAGCTCTGAAAGATTCGATTTCTGATCTTTTATAGCCAGATATACAATTGTTCCGGAAAAGCTCATTTCATTGAAAACCAGTTTTTCTCTAGAAAAATTTTCGCCTTCTATAATTATTTGCTGCGCTTCCAAAGCGTAGGGTTCTTCAAAACCTGCTGGATTGGCGATCTTAAGGCCGCTAACCGTGACCCTCAGTTCCCTTGGTTCTACCAGCATTTCCTCGATAGTAACAGGAACACCGAGAGCATTGCTGGTGATTTCCTCTATAGCTGCTTTGGAGATGCGGGAGATGTTCATGTAGATCAACAACAACACCAGTACCAGAATAATGCCGCCGAGCGTAAGAATAGCGCCAAGACCGTATTTGGGGTTTTTTCGTCCCGAGCCAGGGCCTATTTCTTTGGCTGCTGCCTGGGCCATTGTCTCTTTGGTCGTGTTTTCTGCTGTGGCTTTTTCTGTTGCTGCAGAAACAGGCTGTTTTTTAGGGGCTTCAGCTTCTTTGGTTTTTTCCGGTGCTTTAGGTTTTTCAGAAGCTTTAGTTTGCCCGGATTTAGCAGGTTGCTTTTTTTTCGCCGGAGATTTTTTCGCGGTCGAAGTGGATTTGCTTTTCTGCGGTGTTTTTTTGGCTCCGGTAGTTTTACTGCCTGATTTCTTTGCGGAAGAATTCTTTACTTTCTCTTCCTCAGTCTTTTTTTCTTCGGCCATAGTCTTTCCTCGTTCTGGTGAAGCGAAGTTAATATTTATGTCATGCTGCCGGACATCTTGGTCCAACGCAAGGAGAATAGTTTTTTATGTCATGGAACAAATACTTGGTAACGTACGTATGCCTTGCAGCAATTTAATTTATTTTCAAGGAGTTTCAAAATGGCGGAGCCAAAAGAGACAAAAGTCAGACATCAGGATCTGGATGTACCGTATAGTAACCCGGAAGGCGCGGCAGTTAGCAGTAATACCGTACTGATTAACCGTGTGTCCTGGGGCGCTATATTTGCGGGCGTTACCGTTCTTCTTATTACCCAGATTATTTTAAACCTGGTTGGAATTGGTATTGGTGCAGCAACTATTGATACAGCAACCGGAGACACGCCATCACTAACAGGTTTTTCCATAGGGGCTGTTATGTGGTGGACAATTACAGGTATTTTCGCAGCCTTTGCAGGTGGTTTTGCAGCCAGTCGTATGGCTGGGCAGCCAAAGTCATCGACAGGAGCATGGCACGGACTTACGACCTGGGCATTTGCCATGCTGATAGTTTTTTATATGTTGATTTCCACTGCCGCATCGGTGGCAGGTACAGCATATAATGCAGCAGCTACTACAGTTGGCGGTGCTGCAAACATGCTGGGAGGCACAGCACAGGTTATGGTGCAGTTAGCAGCTCCTGCTCTATCGGGACAAGAAGATCCATTCGCCCAGATTTCCCGGCAGGTGAGGCAAGCGGCAGATGAGGAAGTCACGCAGGCCACGATAGATGCTGCTGTTACCGCTTTGCGCATCGTGGTAACTGGCGGTGATACAAATCAGACACAGCAGGCAAGACGTGAGGCGGCAAGAGCGCTGGCAGAAGCTCAGGATATTCCATTGAGCGATGCCCGTGAACAAATCCAGCAATATATAAACCAGTATCAGCAAGCTATCAGACAGACCAGACAACAAGCTACAGAGCTGGCAGATGAGGCCGCCACGACAATAGCAAGTGCCTCGTTGCTAGGCGCTCTTGCGTTGGTTCTCGGAGCTTTGGCGGCATGGTTTGGGGGACGCATTGGTACAGTCGATCCCACTGTATTGCGTTCTTACTATTTGCGAGATGAAAAGAAAGCCGCTTCTTAACAGCCAAAATATTTCCTTTAAAAAGCCGGGAATTGCCTCCCGGCTTTTAATATGAGATTTTATTGACGGCCAGGAGTTTACATAGTACCGTGAGCGCAATTATTCAGCTTCTTACGGCATAAAATGAACAGGTTATATTCTTTACGAAATGTCGCTTCTGTCGGCGGTCATGCATTGGCTTTATCAGCGGTAGTAGCAGGGACATGTATGATATGTCCCGTATGGGCGGTAGGAGCTGGCGCGGCCATCTCTCTCTCGCTAACGTCAGTGGCGGTGATGGTTAACAACAAAATCAAGGATTATCTGGAGGAGCATCCTGATAATCATAAAAATGCACCTCGTTTAAAAGAAACAGTCGAAGAATTGCAGCAGGCTTCCGGGATTAATGACGATCAGGTGGTAATGTATGATTTCAAGTTAAAGGATTTGCCGGAATTAGAAGAAGATAAAAGCCTGAAAAACACTTTTAATATGATGGCGCGAAAAGCTAATGCGGCTGTTTTTAGTACAAACCCTGTATTTGTTGTTTCGAATCCATTGCTTGAGCAATTAAATGATGAAGAAGAGAAGGCGGTTCTGGCGCATGAATTCGCTCATGCCGCAGCCAACCATAACAAGATTAATGTTGTGAATATGGCATTGAAATATACGGTGGGAACATCTAACTCTCTTACTCTTTTTGCCAAGAGCCTGTCTTCAATCCCGGGATTTATATCAAAACTTGCGACACAGACTTTGACCAAACATGTTCTTAAAAGGAATTTGTCTGAACCAAAATCTGAAAATCAGGCAGTCCTGCCGTTAGATAGCACAGGATTAACGCCAGATGAGAGATCGGAACGGAATGCTATTTTGAAGGCAAGAGTTGAAAGAACAAGTGACACTTTATCCGAGCTGGCCGGAGTGGGTGTGATTTCAGTTTTTGTTCCTTCATATCTTCCGCTTTATGGAGCGGCAAAAGCATTGAATATATCATGTAAACTGGTCTCCAGTAACTTATCCCGCAGCATGGAATATCAGGCAGATGCAGGAAGTGTGAAACTGGGCGCTTCTCCTTTGGCGCTAATTACAGGTCTGCGCAAGATAAGCGGATATAATCAGGAGCAGGCAAAGCACATTCTGAGAGAGCAAAAAAAATCCGGTGTTTTGACAGGTTTATGGGATAAGGCGAACTCTACACATCCAACTGTAAAACGGCGAATAAACCGTCTTGCCAAAATTGCTCGCAGATCCGGATTTGCTGAAGAAGACATC
>CAZJRT010000224.1:0-3613 GCA_964548445.1 uncultured Pseudobdellovibrionaceae bacterium | reverse complement strand
ATATTCATCTATTGCCAGCCGTGCGTTGTCTGAAACGGCAAAGCTGGTCTCGTCAATAAAGACGATATTTACGGCGCTGTCGCCGCTGGTTTCAACGATATCGCCTTCGAATATCGGTGTTCCGATTCTAACTGTCTCGGTAGAGCCGTCGGTGCGCGTAACTGTCGCATCTCCAGAAACCTCCTGTACCGAGCCTACGGGGCTGGCATCGGTAATACTGGCTTTCTGGGCATATTCTGCTGGGCTCTGGACAAATGAATGGACAAGTTCCGGCGTCAATATAGCGCCTTGTGGAGATGTGATTTGAGGCGCCGGTTCTGCCAGAAAATAACCTTCAATGACGATAACACCGTCTTCGGTGGTCAAAACCAGATCCTGCCCATCACGGGTAATTTCAGCATTTGTAATGTAATCAATATCCGGAACAGCTACAGGCCCGTCTGCAGAAACTGTTTGTAAATTCTCGGAAGCGCCTGCTTTGCCGTTATTTATGTCCGAAGGTGTTCTAGCCATGATATTTCCCCGATATTTCAAATTTTACGAAATAATATTACGCTCGCTTTTTGGTGCAGTAATCACCAGTTCTCCAGTTTCCAGTTTAGGGTATGAGATTTAATAATTTGTAACTTTCCTAAAAAGTTTAAAACTTAATTACGTAAAATTTTAAGTAATAATATTTCATATCTTTCGTCCGCTCCCCGAGCTCCATTCATGAGCGCTACCTCGTCGTGGTCGTACTATGATCCGGTCTTCTTTCCGGAGATCTATATGAATAATATCCTTGTCAAAAATTGATCCTTCCTCATGCGCTGCCATCAAGCGCCTTAAGGCAAGGCCGATATCTGTTTCGGGCAGATAAACTTCTATCCCGTTTTTAAGGTGTAAATTCCAACGTCTGTTACTAATGCGTTTGGCCGATTTGGTAAGGTCTTTCAGGGCTATTTCTGCGTCCAGAAAATCAAATAAAGTGCGGGTATGTTCGGGAGCGTCCTGTCCCTCAACGATTATCATAGCCTCAAAAGGTTGCAGATTCTTATCTGCCAGTATCTTGCCGTCATTATCTACCAGTACGAGCTTGCCGGTTTCATTACGCCATAAGGCTAGCGGCACTCGCTCATTAAGACCTACGTAAATAGTATCAGGCAGGCGACGTTCTACCCTGGCGCTTTTGACCCAGGAAATCCTTTCGATCATTTCTCTGGCGCCTTCAGGATCGAAGGCGAAGATAGGGTCGCCTTTTTCCATATTGATTAGTGCTTTTAATACATCAGGACTGGTGTTGTTGCGGCCTTCTACCAATATGTCATGTACTTCGAAACCAAGATCAGCTGAAACTTCGAGGGTCTTTCTCGCCGTCCAGTCACGGGTTTTTTCGATGCCACCGGCCACGATAAACCAGGCGCCAAGCCAGAGTGCCAGTACAAAAAACAGCAAAAACTTGCCAAAACGTCGCGCATAATACACAAGTAGCTCGAAGCCTGGTGCTCTACGCCTTAATACAATTTTTCTGCGGGTTCCTTTTTTAGCCATGGCGGCAGAGGGATACTGTGTTGTTCAGAGCTGATTATAACCAGAATCTTGCAAGGTCGGAAGTCACAACTGGCAATCATGTTATAAAAGTCGTTTTAACTTGCGATCATTAACATAATCTTCACCGGGTGGGTTTAATATATTTCTAAAATTAACTGGCAGAACAGGTATGAGTAAAATTCCTCCTCATTATACTATTTATCTCGTTTATAAGAATGCCGAGAACAATAATATTGGAAAGCGCTTGTTTGGTGGTGATCGCGCTCATACCGCTCTGATGCTTGCCGAAGAAACGGAATACGGACCAAAGGGCCTTTTTCAGCTCGATGGTGTTTCCTATCAGGCAGATCGGCCTAAGGGCGGCGACAATGGCGGCGGACGTAAGCTTAATATTCTATCGGCAGCGTGTGAAACCATGCATTTGCAGGGAGCTTTCCACAAGGCTGTTAAATTTATCGGAAAGGATCAAAGTCTGGCACGGTTAAAGGTAAGAGAAACGGTCGCCAAGCGTAATCCAAATGATGTAGAGCATTTCGCAATAGCGAGCGGTAAGCCCAGAGATATGATGAAAATATGGCTGGCTGCCTGCGAGGGGGCACTGGAAATAAACAAAGCCGACAAGCCATTCATGACTGCCGGGTTAGGAGATATCCTCCGGGCAAAAAGTCCAAGACTCGCTTTTGGCCAAACGGCGCGGAATTGCCAGACGGTTGCCGGATCACTTGCGGAAACCATGGGGATGGCTCTTTATCCTGAATGGGTTAAGGGATACACAACGCCGGGGCTTCAACGCAAACTCTCCAAAGAAATTCCTGCGCTTGCTGAAATACATCCAAATAAGGATGACGACCTTACGATGGAGCAGCTGTTGGAGAGGCGGGCAGATCTATCGGCCAAAATCAAGGAAAGTTGCCGTATTATTAAAGGTAAAAAAGATCCTGTGTATACAAAATTACAAACCCAGCCGAGCTCATAATTACTTTCTGTCAAGAAGCCTGGCGCCTTCCGGAACGGGGTCTGCAGGCAGGTATTGGCGGTCCTTGCGCTCAAGCGCTTCCTCGATAAATCCGGTTAGAAGCTGTGTGAACAGTACCGGTTCTTCTGCCGCTTCCCACAGGAAGTAAGCGAAGGAGCCAGGAAGCGGGTTCACTTCATTAAGCCAGATTTCACCTGTTTTAGAATCGCATAAGTAATCGATGCGTGGTGCTCCGGTGCCATCCAGCGCAATGAACAGGCGTAATGCCCAGTCTCTTAAATCCTGTTCTTTCTGTGCGCCTATTTCTGGATTGATCTCACGGGTTAGGGAGAGCATTCCTTCGCTGGACTGACCGGGGTTTTTAGTCCCGCTATTTTGAGAACCATCCTTGGTGCTTTCGCTTCCGGACATATATTTTTCCTTGAAGTCCAATAGCTCGGCATTGCTTTTGGGGCGTTCGATTGCCGATGTCGCCAATGTGCCAAAAGTACGGCTTACTGAAACATTATATTCGACAAGATTTTCGATGCAGGGTTCAACAACGGCACTAGGGTCAAACTCGAAAATCGCCGGTAAGCTGGCGGCGATTTCCTCAAGAGTATCTGCTTTGGCCACGCCAATAGAGCTACCCAGATGGCAGGGTTTGACAATGCAGGGAAATCTCAATCCTTCCAGTGATTCTGCCAGTTCTTCTTCCGGTATGATATATCCATCTTTAGGGCGATGCAGAATTGTGCAGGGAAGTACCGGAATGCCAAGAGAGCGGCAGATATGTTTGGTTGCTTCCTTATCCATAAACACAGTCGCTGATAATGTTCGCGGGCCGGTATAGGGAATTCCGGCCATCTCAAACAATCCCTGAATCTGGCCGTCTTCTCCATAAAGGCCATGGAAGGCTGGCATTGCAACATCAAAGCTTATGGGCTTCCGGCCAAATATTCCGCGCTTTTTAGGCATTAGTGCCGGCCGGCCTGTGGGCAGGACGTCCAGAGTAACCTCTCTGGTTTTGGCCAGCATATTCTCATCAAGCATATAGTTTTGCTTTTCGCGGAGTACATCGCCTACCAGCCATTTCCCTTGTCCGGTAATGTAAACCGGGAAGGCATC
>CAZJRT010000223.1:2188-3641 GCA_964548445.1 uncultured Pseudobdellovibrionaceae bacterium | reverse complement strand
ACCGTCGGCGCCGGCGTTGTAACCAAGATTGTTAAGTAACAAACTCTGATATGGATTTCTTTTCAAAGGCCGCTTTTTGCGGCCTTTGTCTTGATTGGGGGTAATTATAAATGATTAAGAAAATGTTTTCGAAAGTCGTTGGGCGGTTTCGTGGCGATAAAGGTAAAAAACTGGAAGAATTAGTGGCGCCTGTAGAGGGCGGATATAAGGATAAAGAGACCGGTGTTGCAATTGAGGAGTCGGATCTTTTTATTGCAGCGATAGCTCTTGAAGCGTTTAAATCAGGTGAAGCCATTATCGCCAATAGACAGAGCGACGGACGAGTAGAAATTAAAACCGCTCCCGGCATTTCTGATAAGCCCGCGAGGCTGGATCTTTAAGCACGCAGTGCGTAGGGCTTTTATGACGGCGCGTTACCGCGACCGCCAATAGTCATGTTGGATACCTTTATAGTTGGCTGGCCGCAACCAACTACTACGCTCTGGCCATTTTTGCCGCACATACCTGCGGATTTTTCGATTTGCAGGTCGTTTCCCACCATGTCAATCGACTTGATTACTTTAAGGCCATCTCCTACAAGGGTCGCACCTTTGAGCGGCTCGCATATTTGTCCGTCGCGTATTCTGTAGGCCAGAGTTGCCACCATATTGAATTTTCCGGACGTGGTATCAACCTGGCCGCCCCCCATTTGGTCGATATAAATACCATCCTTTACAGATGCAATTATTTCCTCATGTTCATAGGGGCCCGGCGCAAAATAGGTGTTTGTCATTCTGGGTATAGGAGCATTCTCGTAGCCCTGGCGACGACCATTTCCTGTCAGAGCCGCTCCCATAAGCATGGCATTCTGCCGATCCTGCATATAGCCTTTGAGAATGCCGTCCTCTATCAGAATATTTTCTTTTGGCGGCGTGCCCTCATCATCAAAATGGATGCTGCCTCTTTCTCCTTTCATGTTACCACTATCAATAACGGTAACTCCTGGAGCGGCAATCTGTTGCCCGACTTTTCCGCTGTATACTGAGGTGCCTTTACGGTTGGCGTCACCTTCAAGACCATGGCCAATAGCTTCGTGCAGAAGGACGGCTGGCCAGCCCGGCGCCAGAACCACATCCATTACACCAGCCGGAGCCTCCTCAGCTATAATGAGGGTTTTAGCCTGTGCCAGAGCCTTGTGAGCAGCTTCCTTGTATGCTGATTCATTAAAAAGGTCTTTGCAGTGAACTCGGCCTCCCATCAGGGCAGAACCTCGTCCGACCCGTTTGGAATCCTTTAAGGTGATTTTCAGAGACAAGCTTGCAGAGGGTCTTTGGTCTACAAGGCTTTTGCCGCTTGCAGTGATGATATGAATATCGCTGCAGGCAGCTGAATAAGAGATAGACACATTTGCCACATTTGGATCAAGGCTGTAGGCATATGCTTCTATCTCATCGATCAGTTTCAGTTTTTGTTT
>CAZJRT010000223.1:0-2178 GCA_964548445.1 uncultured Pseudobdellovibrionaceae bacterium | reverse complement strand
AATTCCATATCCTTCCGCAGGGTTTCCTCGCGGGTAAAGAAGCCTTCGGCTCTTTCCTGCTGACAGGTCTCGTTTTCCGCTGTGACCTTTCAATACATTGCGTGCACTTGAAATGGCTTCGGTCAAGGAAGAGCGATTGAATATATTAGAATAAGCATAGCCGACACGAGCATCCTGCCCTGCCCGGAACCCGAATCCCGATGAGCCTCCGCCGACAGCTACCCCCTGGTATTGGCGCATGCTTTTAGCAATGCTTTCAGAAAAAGATCGAGTCTGATAAAACTCGCCGTAATCGGTTCCTTTCAGGCCAATCCTGACTATTTTTATAGTTTCTTCAGGAGTGAGATCAGAATTTTCAAAAAAAATATCGTTGGGTAAAGATTTTAAACCCATAGCTTTTTGTCCCTGTCGGTTTATTTATCTGTTTTTTAGAGAGGTAATCTCTAGCATAAACAAATACGGAAAATAAAGAGGTTTTATCAGCTTGTTGGGAAAATGTCGGACAAAAGTCTGCAAGCTTGCAAAACTATGAGGAAAGGGTTTAATTGGTTCGAGGTTTTTATCTAGGAGAAGTGGCTTAAAAATGTACGAAAATTCAGCCCTCACAGGAGAGCAGGCAGAAAAAGTAGAAATAAAATTTCCTGATGGTTCGGCAAAAGAGTTCCCAAGGGGAATAACCGGTCTGGGGGTAGCTGAATCTATTTCCAAATCATTGGCCAAAGCTGCCGTAGCATTGGAAATTAACGGGAATCTCGTAGATCTGAATGCTCCCCTAGAGACAGATAGTACGATCAGGATTATCCGCCGTGAGGATAAAGAGGCGCTGGAATTGATCCGGCACGATGCTGCGCACGTAATGGCCGAGGCAGTGCAAGAGTTGTTTCCGGGCACGCAGGTAACAATTGGCCCGGTGATCGAAAACGGGTTTTATTATGACTTTGCAAGAGATGAGCCTTTCTCGACAGAAGATCTGCAAACTATTGAAAAGCGCATGCACGACATTGTTGACCGGAAGCAGGAGTTTACCTGTGAGGTATGGGATCGTGATCAGGCCATCAAGTTTTTCAAGGATAAAGGCGAGCAATACAAGGTTGAGCTGATTACGGATCTTTCTGCCGAAGAGAAGATAAAAATATATCGTCAGGGTGAATGGGTAGATTTGTGCCGTGGACCTCACTTGCCTTCAACTGGGCATGTCGGGCATGCATTCAAGCTCATGAATGTAGCCGGAGCTTACTGGAGGGGTGATTCTAAAAACGCGATGCTCACCAGAATTTATGGCACCGCATGGCGTGATGAGAAAGAGCTTAAAGCTTATCTCAATATGCTGGAGGAAGCAGAAAAACGCGATCACCGACGTCTTGGACGGGAAATGGATCTTTTCCATTTTCAGGATGAAGCGCCGGGGCAGGTATTCTGGCATCACAAAGGCTGGACGGTTTATACCGAGCTCATGGACTATATGCGCAAAAAAGTTCGCAAAAACGACTATATCGAGGTTAATACCCCGCAATTGCTGGATGCCCGTTTCTGGAAGGCATCCGGTCACTGGGACAAGTATCGGGAAAATATGTTCGTCTTTGAAGACAAGGATACGGGCGAACATCCGCTGGCTCTGAAACCTATGAGCTGTCCAGGGAATGCTCAACTTTATAATCACGGGATCAAGTCATATCGGGATCTGCCGATTCGCATGGCTGAATTTGGAGCTGTCTTCAGGCAGGAAGCTTCTGGCGCCAGACACGGGCTGATGAGAGTGCAGGCCTTTACCCAGGATGACGCTCATATCTTCTGTACCGATGAACAGCTGGAAAATGAAGTCGTGGCAATGTGTGATCTTATCAAAGAGATTTATACGGACCTCGGCATGGCTGATAACATCACAATCAATTTTTCGACCAGACCTGAAATGCGTATAGGTTCGGATGAAGATTGGGACCGGGCCGAAGCGGCACTGCAAAAAGTTCTGGATCGTATTGGAATGAAGTGGATTCTTAATCCCGGTGATGGAGCTTTCTATGCGCCCAAGCTTGATTTCATCCTTACCGATGCCATTGGCCGCGAATGGCAGTGCGGCACTATTCAGGTGGACATGAATATGCCCAACCGGCTTGAAATGACCTATGTTGGAGAAGATGGTGAAAAGCATACTCCGCATATGATCCATCGGGCTATTCT
>CAZJRT010000222.1:0-3641 GCA_964548445.1 uncultured Pseudobdellovibrionaceae bacterium | reverse complement strand
GACTTTGTCAGGTGCTGCTTACTGGGCCTCGCGGGCGCATATGCGCATTAGCAATTACCGCGCAGTAAGTTACTGGCTGCGCAAGGCGACCGAATGGCCACGGACTTTTTATGGCCTGATAGCTACCCGGGCTTTGGGGCGTAATTATGATTTTAACTGGGACGTGCCAGCCTATACCGAAGAGCACGAAAAAATTCTCGAGAGCCATCCGGCGGCCCGGCGCGCCATGCTGCTGCTACAGGCGGGGCAGTTCCATATCGCCGAAGCCGAGCTTAGAAATGTCGATCCGGGTAAGGATAACGACATTGAAACCGCTCTTCTGGCCTATGCGAGTCATCACGGTCTGCCATCCTTTGGGATGAAACTGGCCAACGCCATACCGCATCCGAAAGGCGGGTTTTACGATGCCGCTCTTTATCCAGTTGTGCCGTGGCAGCCAAAGGATGGATACAAGGTCGATCTTGCGCTTATTCACGCCATCATCAGGCAGGAATCGCGCTTTGATCCCGGAGCGGAGAGCCGCAGCGGAGCCACCGGCCTGATGCAGCTTATGCCCGCCACCGCCAGCTATGTCGCGGGAAGCCGTTATTACAGAGGCAAGGATGGCCAGTACCGACTGAAAGACCCGTTGGTCAATATCGAAATCGGGCAGGATTATGTCGAGGATCTGCTCGGCCACAATAACGTAGACAGCGACTTGTTTGCGCTGGCGATAGCCTATAACGCTGGACCCGGCAATCTGGCTCGCTGGAAGGCAAAACTGCGCCATATCGAAGATCCGCTGCTGTTTGTGGAGAGCATTCCCGTTGCCCAGACACGGGCGTACGTCGAACGTGTATTGGCGAATTACTGGATTTATCGCATGAGATTAGGTCAGCCCACACCGTCGCTGGACGCCGTTGCCTCTGGCAGCTGGGCCAAGTACGTCCAACTCGACGACAGCCCGTACCATCTGGCGAATTTGAAGTAAGTACCTTTTCCCAACGCCTTGGTCCTCATCCCCGCGGGGCGTCATCCCCGCGGCGCGCCGAAGGCGCTCGCACAGCAATGAAAAGCAAAAAGAATTTGAGAGACACTTGAAAGATGGAAAGTGGGAAGAGGATGGTCCCAAACTTCCAATTGAATTTTCAAGAATATCATCTTCGCGTAAAGGCACTTTGACACTGGTTATTGACCATGATCACGGAACCAGTGTCCAGGTGGCTTGGCGCTATAGCAAAAGAAAAGCCCCGGAAGAAGCAAGGATGGACTTACGATGCCGGGAAGGCACTACTTTATCCAATATTGGAATTGTTTATAAAGATGATGAGACAAAGGATTGCTTTAAACCAAAAAACGAAAAGTCTCACAAAAAAATACGGCAATGGGGCCAAAAGCAAAGGAATTGATGTGGTTGTCTGGACAGACCTCGAAAGCAATTTCAAAAACAAAAGCAAGAATAAGACAAACTTCTCTGTAGAAAGTGCAATTGCTCATATCCAGAAACTGGAAGCAGAAGGAAAAGCAAAAGCGGCGGAATATGTCTGGAGAGCTCCGGATTTCGTCAGGACGGAACTTAGAACTGCTTTGGAAAATGAGCCTTGGTTCAAAAAGCCGTGATTTTTAGAAACGCTCATCCTCCACATCTGAACCAAAAAAACTTGATAAAATCTATATTTTATATATAATATATATTATACGGATAATGCAGATTATGCGTATAAGGAGGTCGCCAGATGCACGATTACAATTTAAAAGAACCGCAAAGAGTCAGTTCCACGGAAATGCAAAAGAACTGGGGTCACACTCTGCGCACGTCTCTTAGAAGGGCCGTTCTGATCACGCAACATAACGAAGAAACGCATGCTTTAATACCAATCGAAGAATTTAAAGAGTACCAAAAATTAAAAGAAGGCGACCGTATAGCAATGCATGTAACGGAACTGTCAGATGAGGACTTTCAGGCTTTCATGGACGCCGAAATTCCCCCGGAGCATGACCCTGAAAAAAGATAGGAAGGAACTGATATGCCTACCGGCGGTTTTCTTAAAGCTATAAAAACCAGGGCAAAAACCCTGCGTGATGGCAAGCAGTTCAAAATTATAAGCAGAACCGTCTAACTTCATCGGCTTTCTAAAACATCCCCCTTGCCCTGACGTATCCCATACCCTACTCTCATTAACGGAGATGTGCGGAGGTGGTATCCGCGCGATTTCCGGGGCTTAAGAACCCCTCATATTACCGGCTGGCATCAGCCGATACTGGTGTCTTTCATTTAAAAGAAATCATCGGAGATGCCCTTGCTACTCGGTTCCTACGACCGGGTGGTGATGTTATGTCCAGGCGCAGGCTAAAAGCATCGCGCCATGGCGATTGCATTTGGATTACTGAGCGACGATATTTTTGAGGTAGTCGTTGTTCCACCCTGCCTTTTTGCGTTTGGCTTTGATACCGATATTTGATGTTTTGTCTTTACTCAGCATGTTGAGGGCGATGCGTTTGATGATGGATAGATTTTCCTGCGCATGACCTGTTCTGGTGCGGTTGTGGTCGTCATCAAAGCAGACGTCCAGTGACCAGTGCAGGTTGATTTCGATGTGCCAATGATGTCTCACCCCGCGCATAAATTCATTCATTTGCCGATAGGTCAGTGATGTTACGAAGAAGCGCACCGAGCGGGTGGTTTCATAATTGACCGTGCGTTTCACTTCCACCATGCCGATGCTTTGCAGGCCCGGCCACTGCGCTTTTCTCAGGACATAGTTATCGCAGGATAATAACGTATAGCGCCGCGTTTCCTGTCTGCCGTGATCCTTCACTTTCTCGATCTGCCGCAAATAAGGCGTCCCTTCAAAAGTTTTGTCCTCGGCGGCTTTCATCACCTTTTTTGCCAGCCATGCCAGCGATGGGTGATTGTCTTTCAATGTCAGGATATAATCGGCTTTTTGTCGCTTGATTTGATAGGCGATATCTTTCTGACACCCCATCGCATCAATGGTAACAATGCTGTTTTCAACGGAGATCATGTTCAACAGGCGCGGAATGGCCTCAATCTCATTGGATTTTGCCTTGGTCGCGACTTGTCCCAGGACCAGCCCCTGATCACTGGCCCAGGCACTGACAAGATGGAGCGGATTTTGATCCTTGCGGCGGTTATGAGACCCGCGCGATGTCTTGCCGTCAATCGCGATGACCTCGCGCCGCAATCCGCTTTCCATCAGAACCGGCAGGGAATGCGCCCAGTTTGTAAAACTCTCTTCAAATACGCCCGCATCCAGCAACGAGAATACGCGGCCGAATGTGTCATGGGAGGGAATGCCGTGCGGCAGTTCCAGAAATTCACGCAGCCAGTCTTCGCGGGCTTGCCCGAATTCAGCAATCTCAACCCAGTTATCCGCTCCGCAAATCGTGGCCAGAATCACAATCGCAAAGATATCATCAAGCTTGTGGCGATGATTGCGGTCCCCTACGCGCGGATCTTCAAGCTCAGAAAAATACGACAGAAAATCAGAGGATAAAGCCATGATAAAGCTCCGGAAAATGATGAGGGCAAAAGGAGGAAATACGGCGAACGCCGCCTTCTCATCATAAATCATTCGGAGATATAAAGATTCTTAAAATTTAAATGATGCAATTACATATTACAAATGCAATCGCCATGG
>CAZJRT010000221.1:0-3672 GCA_964548445.1 uncultured Pseudobdellovibrionaceae bacterium | reverse complement strand
AGCCTGATGGTCTTGTATTGCTCGAGCCCGACAGCTTTTATATCAAACAGCTTTCTCTTGAGCTCACCGATCTGCCGGGTATCAATATCAATATGAACCGCCGCCTGAACCGGGCAGGCGTGTTTACTGTAGAGCAGTTCTGGAACCTGTCACCCAAACACGCCCGAAGAATCTGGGGCAGCGTGGAAGGAGAGCGGTTCTGGTACAGACTGCACGGCTATGATCTGCCAGTTGAAAAAACACATAAACGCGTTGTTGGTCATAGCAGGGTACTGGATCCAAAACTGCGGCACCCTGATCATGCATACGCCATCACAAGGCAGCTATTATTGAAAGCGGCCACACGGCTGCGGCGTTATGATTTATATGCTCGCAAACTATCATTTCGGGCCAGGGGCGTAGATAGATGGTACTGGGCAAACGAAAGATCTTTTGCCCCGTCGCAGGACAGTTTTGTTTTTATCGGCCAGCTGGAAGACATGTGGCGTCATATGCTGATTGATACCGGCAAAAGCCGTTTGCTCAAAGTCTCTGTATCTCTTTTTGATCTGTACGAACAGGCAGAAACTACACTGGATCTTTTTGACCCCCCTGCCTCGCTATCTTCTGGCAGAGCGAAAAACAGTACCCTACTTTCAGAGACCATAGACAAAATAAACCGGCGTTATGGTTCAGGAGCTATCAGGCTGGGAGTTACGCCTAAAACCATGGCCGGATTTGTCGGCACGAAAATCTCTTTTACCCGGATCCCTGAAAAGGCTGAATTTAACGATTGATTTTACTAATGCGTTCGATACTGCGAGTGATCTCGATACGTACACTATCAGGCTGGCTCTCCAGGGCTCTGGCAAGAAGGCTTAACCTGTTTCGCGTTTCATATAACTGGTCCATCAGTGAGAGAACGATATCCAAAGAATCAGGTTCCAGCTCCATATCCTCATGAAGCTCGCAGACAAGGCGAATACGGGCGAGGTCTATTTCCTCAAAACAATAATCTGTTTCATCACGCAATGGACGAACCCAGCCCCGGGCTATAAAATCTTCCAGCTCTTCCCGGCCAAGAAAGCTTTCCAGTTCAGCGAGAACTTCATTAAAGCGTTTCATTAAACAGCCTCCTTCCTGCCACGAGGATTATAGGCATGCTCATTAGCCCATTCTCTTATCAGCCTTTCGAGTTCCGGATCGACTGTCGCTGGCATAGTAATTTTGATTCGCGCGTAATGATCTCCTTTTCTAATGCCTTTACCCTTGAGGCGGAATTGCTTGCCCGAGCTGGTGCCTTTGGGCAGATTCATCTGCACTTCACCGTGAATAGTCCCGACATTGATCTTGCCTCCCAGAACGGCTTCATGAATACCGATAGGCACATCGCTGTAAACATCATTTCCTTTGCGGGCAAAATGCTTGTGCGGACGGATAAGGATTTCGATGTATGCATCTCCCGTACGACCATCGGCCAAAGTCTGCCCCTTCCCTTTAACCCGAAGCTTCTGACCCTCCTTGACCCCTTCGGGAATTTTTAGATTAAGGCTCTTGCCATCAGGCATGGTGATCTGCTTCTGCGCACCCAGTGCTGCATCCATAAAATCAATTTCAAGCCGGTAATTAACATCAGCGTTTTGCTGCCGACGGAAGATGTCTTCAAAGCCGCCGCCCGCATGTGCGCGAGTAGCTCCCCCAAACATCGAGCCAAATATATCGCCAAGATCTTCGGGATTGATGTTGCCGGTAGAGTAATATCGATTATCTCCATCGCCTTGCGCAAAGTCCCGGTAATACTGCCGCCCTTGTTGCGGTCCGGCACCAGCCTGTCCAGCCCATCGCGGCTGTCCCTGCATATCGATTTCCCCCCGGTCAAAGGCGGCACGCTTTTCCTTGTCTTTCAGAAAATCATATGCGGCGCTGACATCTTTGAATTTATCGACCGCCTCCTTATTCTCGGGATTGAGATCCGGATGATACTTCTTGGCAAGCTTACGATAGGCTGAGCGGATTTCTTCATCCGAAGCCGTTTTGCTTATGCCCAGAATATTATATGGGTCTTTAGCCATCTAACTCCCCGGCCTTATGATTTTTTGTAAAAACGAGTCAGACGTAAAACAAATATTACGCCCGGATAATTACGGAATTTACAAATTGAGCT
Source organism: uncultured Pseudobdellovibrionaceae bacterium (assembly GCA_964548445.1). Classification (GTDB taxonomy): domain Bacteria; phylum Pseudomonadota; class Alphaproteobacteria; order Micavibrionales; family Micavibrionaceae; genus RZZS01. The sequence goes on along the minus strand of CAZJRT010000221.1, from coordinate 1,529 downwards.
ATCTGCTTTTGCTATAGCGCAAAGTGTTTTCCTTTTCGATACGCCAAAGATCTATAACTTTAGTCAGTTCCCGGACCTCGTCTTCTATCCGCTCCAGTCTGTCCAGGAACTGATTGAGCTGTACGAGTTCCGGATCATCCGCAGGATCCTTTGCTATCTCACAATATTTCCTTACACCCTTCATGGTTAAAAAATTTAGGATTGGGCCAGTGTAAATCAAAAGATTTCGAGCTTTTTCTTAGATTGAAATCAAAAACTGCATTTATTGCAGCCAAAACCATGGTTTTTATATCGAGATTCTTGATAACTTCGCTGTAAACTCCGCCTTCTGTTGTCGTCTGCATACCGTCCGGGTAAGCTTGTAAATGGATTTATATGATTTTCATTTGCTCTTTATTTGCTAGTTGATACGTCCCCTTTAGTTTTGATGATCTACAGATTTTTTATAGCTCAAATATTCCTGCTTGCACTGTTATGCCCCTTGTCTCAGGCTTTTTCTGCAGAAAGGGCTAATGAAAAGCAATCAGCAAATTCTCTTTATCTTTATCCGGCAAAGGGGCTTGGATTCATTTATGCCGAGCCTCATCCTGAACACATCTCGTCAAGAAATATAAAAGAGATAAAACTGAAGCTGAGCTATTTCGATAACAGCGGTGGTCAGTACATCGATACACTGGATGCCAATGGTACAGTGATATCCCAGGCCGAAAGCATGGCTGTGACAAATCTCCGCCTTCTGGGAGGCAGTACGACTTTGGACAATCCGGCTAATGACTTTGATATAATTGCCGCTAATGTGTCCAGTAATTTTAGCCTCACTGATGCTGATGATTTAACCATTGGCGCTGTACTGGCTACGAACGGACTCTCTGCTGGCGGTGCTGTAAATATTATCATTAGCGGAAACGATCAACTACTGAACATCGCTCAGCCAATAACTGCACATGCCGACAGTTCTTTGGTATCTGATAAAATGAACATCACAGCGAACATCAATACAGATACAGCTATACTGACCATTATACAGGATGAGACAGTCGATGCAGGCGATGGGATTCATATAGGTACAATAGGTGATGCCACGGCAAATACGCTCGAGCTGTCTGACGCTGAGCTTGACTTTATTACAGCCGGGTCCTTAAGCATCGGCAACGTACAGACAGGCAATATGACTCTAACCAATCCTGTAAATCCTGCCATAGTTACTATTGTATCGCTTGTGTCCGGCAGCGACATTATACAGCTTGCCGGAGCAACAGTTTCAGTTGCCAGTATGGTTTTAAAGGCCACTGGAATTAATCTGGCCAAGGCAAATGATGTCGATAATATTGCCGCCACAGCATCGGCAGATTTTAATTTCAGTGATATCAACGATTTTATTGTAAGCCGCCTGTAATGAAGATAACGACATTAATCGTTTCGCCGCTTCGAGCGGTAATATCGAGTTCAATGATATTGATGATCTGACCGTCGATACTGTTGCTGCAACAGATGGAATACTTGCTGGCGTAGGAGACCTGGTTTTGTTA
>CAZJRT010000220.1:0-3679 GCA_964548445.1 uncultured Pseudobdellovibrionaceae bacterium | reverse complement strand
GGAGCGACGGGACTCGAACCCGCGACCTCCGGCGTGACAGGCCGGCGTTCTAACCGACTGAACTACGCCCGCGCAACAGTCGAGGGTAATGAGTAATCATTTTAAAAATTAATTTCAAGCCTTTTTCCAACCAGGGAAATTTTTTTATTAAGCCAGATTTTCAAACCAGGTTCGACCAACGTGCGTCCCGATAGCTCAAAAGCTGCATGGCGGCCACAATAGTTCCTTAAAATATAAAATTATTTTCACATTGCATCACTAAAAAAGCCGTTTTCGGCGCCTAGTTAAATAAGGGTAACACATTTGGAGGACCCGCTAATGAGAGCATCACGCAAGCGCCTGTTCAAGTTCGACCCACCGCCGTTGCCAATGGAGGTAGAGTATATGGCGGCCGACCCGTACATAATTGGAATAATTTCTGATTTGAACCGGCTCAATGCGAGCAATCCTCTCAAGATGAGATACAAACGCCTCTGACTCATTTAATCCGGGATTTATTCGACTATTGGCCTGAACTGGCGGTTTCTTCAGGAACCGCCATTTTTTTCTTAAGGAGCAGCTTAATAAGTCATAAGTTATTAAATATGATGAGAGGATCAAAAGCAAATAGTCCGTTAGAAATGCCTTTACTGGCATGGTGGGAAATTCTCAAGAGAAGTTTCCAGAGTTTCATGGCTAATCAAATTCCGCTTATCGCAGCCGGAATAGCGTTTTACTCGCTCTTGTCTCTTTTTCCGAGCATAGCCGCCGCAATCTCGATATGGGGCGTATTCGCCGATCCTGAACATATTTCAGAAACAATAACCCGCTTCAGCGACCTTCTTCCAAGCGAGGCCACAGGAATCATACAGAATCAAGCTATTAAATTAGCCAGTGGCAAAACCCAGGCCTTGGGAATTGGTTTTGTGATCAGCACGGCTCTTGCGCTATTCGGCGCTTCCCGTGGAGTAAAAGGCTTTATTATTGCGCTTAATAATATTTACCAGGAGAATGAAAAACGTAATTTCCTGTTTCTGACTATATTTGCTTTTGCCCTGACCCTCGGATTAATTGTGGTTCTGCTGATAATGGTAGCTGCCATAATCATCTCGCCTAATCTTCTTGCATGGCTTGGAATGGACGAAACATACCTGCCCCTTTACCAGATATTTCGTTGGGGTTTTTTGATCGCTTTCGCCACATTTGCGATCTCGCTATTATATAGCTTTGGCCCATCACGCAGACGCGCACGCTGGAGATGGGTCACTCCGGGATCGTTACTTGCAACGCTGTTATGGCTGCTGATTTCAGCTGGCTTTTCTTTTTACGTTTCACATTTCGCCACCTATAACGAAACATACGGCTCTCTTGGTGCCGTAGTCATTCTGCTCATGTGGCTTTGGCTTTCAGCCGTGGCCGTTTTGACCGGCGCTATTATAGATGCCCAGAGCGAACTTCAGACCGAACAGGATTCAACGATAGGACCAGATCAGCCTAAAGGCCAGAGAGGTGCATATGTAGCTGATCATACATGGAAAAAGACCCATAATCAGAATAAATACACTTAAATATCTACATCCTGAACAAACCGCGCATTATCCTGAATGAACCTGAAACGCGGTTCAGCATTCTTGCCCATCAGACGTTCAACCAGATCATCTACGGCTGCATGTCCAGCAACTATCGTGTCTGTTATGTCTTCTTCTTTTTCAACGGCAAGATCTTCCGTAAGCCCAAGAGTTGCTATGGCATCCGGTAAAGTTATTCTAATAAGCGAACGAGTCGACGGTTTCATCGTGGTTTCACGCAACTGGGCGGCAGGCATTTCACCCAGGCCTTTAAACCGGCTGGTCTCTACCTTGCTTGTCCCTTTAAAAACAGACTCGAGCAATTCTTCGCGGTGATGTTCGTCCCGGGCATAAAAGGATTTATTACCGCTAACCAGTCTGTATAAAGGAGGTTGCGCAAGATAAAGATGTCCGTTCTCTATAAGCGGCCGCATCTGTGTATAGAAGAAGGTAATAAGCAACGCTGCAATATGTGCCCCGTCAACATCAGCGTCAGTCATAATTATGATGCGCTCATAGCGAAGAGAATTAAGCTGAAAGTCTTTTCCTGAGCCGCAACCGAGAGCTTGTATAAGATCCTGTATCTCCTGATTTGCGCGCATCTTGTCCCGCGAAGCGCTGACAACATTCAGTATTTTGCCTCTCAGAGGAAGCACTGCCTGTGTCTCACGGTTTCTGGCTTGTTTTGCAGAACCGCCAGCGCTATCTCCTTCAACAATAAACAGCTCTGAATTTTCTGAATCTGTACGCGAACAATCAGCCAGCTTCCCAGGCAGACGCAGCTTGCGTACAGCGCTCTTGCGGGCATGCTGGCGGTCTTCACGTCTTCGCTGCCTTTCTTCGGCTCGCTCTATGATGCTATCAAGCAAATCCCGGCTTGCAGCAGGATCGGCAGAAAGCCAGTGATCAAAATGGTCTTTGATCGCCGCATCCACCCAGCGCGCTGCTTCGGCGGTAGCCAGCTTCTCTTTTGTCTGGCCCTGGAACTGAGGGTCGCGCAGAAAAACAGACACAAGTACAGCCGCCCCATTCATAACGTCATCCGCGGTAATCATAGGTGCCCTGCGGCTTCCGATCATTTCTCCGTAACCTTTTAATGATCGGGATAAAGCAGTTCTCAGTCCTGTTTCGTGAGTGCCACCCTGTGCAGTAGGAATGGTATTACAATAAGAATGTATAAATCCTTCACCTTGTTGAGGCCATGCTATTGCAAATTCCACCTTGCCTGCATTGTCAGGAAGTTTGGCTTCTCCATAAAAAGGTGCAGGAGTAACTGTTTCCTTGTCATCAAGTACCGTCTGAAGAAAATCCAGTAAGCCATTGGGAAAATGGAATGTTTCTTCAGCAGGAATTTTGCTTTCAGGCTTAAGCATCGCGGGGTCCACTTTCCAGCGAATCTCAACGCCGCGAAACAGATACGCCTTCGAGCGTGCCATCTGGTACATCCACGCCGGCTTGAACCTTGCGTCCTCGCCAAAGATCAATGGATCTGCATGAAAACAAACTACAGTACCTCGCCGGTTACTCACTCCTCCAAGCTTTTCGATTGCGCCTGACGGTGCGCCTCTGGAATACTTTTGCCGGTAAAGCTGCTTGTCCCTGGCCACTTCAACCCACATCCAATCAGACAGCGCATTAACAACCGATACACCGACCCCGTGCAACCCACCGGACGTCTGGTATGCTTTGCCACCGAACTTGCCGCCAGAGTGCAAAGTGGTCATTATGACTTCAAGCGCAGACTTGTCCGGATATTTAGGATGCGGATCAACCGGAATGCCACGGCCATTATCCCGGACTATCACTGAATTATCCGCCAACAACTCTATCTCTATGCGATTGGCATAACCGGCAACCGCTTCATCCATGGCGTTATCGAGAATTTCTCCGGCAAGATGATGAAGTGCGCGCTCATCCGTACCGCCTATATACATACCGGGTCTACGCCTGACCGGCTCAAGACCTTCCAGTACTTCAATATCCGCGGCCATATAGGTGTCATTACTCACCGCGGCATTGCTGCTAAATAAATCTGACATGAAGCTATTATGTTTTTCCCTGAAGTATATGGCAATAGTCTAATCAGAAGAAATTGTGCTTATGATCAAAACTTCCTTTACAATATGTATGAT
>CAZJRT010000219.1:0-3715 GCA_964548445.1 uncultured Pseudobdellovibrionaceae bacterium | reverse complement strand
GCAACCCTGCCCCCGGAGATGCTTTTGATCGATATGACTAAGCCGTGATGAAAACTGTACTAAAAGGCATGGTCGGCAAAGGCATAGCCTCAGATTTTGACCTGCATTACAGCGAATACGAAAAAGCGAAGGCGGCATCACTTACTGGCGTGGGAGAAGTCGGCGTTAGCCCAATGATCTATACCGCCCATATCTGGGTTGGCCCGAATTCCCTATTTACGCTCGAGGGCGAACTTATCGGACATGGGGATGAAAAAGCAGATAACCTGTTCGCACAAATTCTGTCGAGTATTCAAATTCCTGAAATTGCGGAATCTGATGCAAAGGAAGAATCACAGGAAACTGAAAACGAAGAAACGAACGGCGACAAAGCGCCCCCGGAATAGTTTAGCAACCTGCTGCGCTGCGAATAGCCTCTACCATGGAGAAAAATCCGCTGCGACGGTTTGGCGAAAGATGCTGCTCCAGGCCTAATTGACGAAAAGTTTTTTCGATATCCACCGATCTGATTTCTTCCATATTGCATCCCTGGAAGGCGATCATGAGCACTGCTATAAGTCCGCGAACAATGTGGGCATCGCTATCAGCGAATATCTCAAAACGCCCGTTTTTGAAATCTGTCACCATCCACACCTTGGAAACACAACCATGAACTTTGTATTCGTCGGTCTTCAGGCTGTCATCCATTTGCGGTAATTTTTTACCCAAATCAATAAGATAGCGGTAGCGATCTTCCCAACTATCAAAAAGATTGAAATTTTCCTTGAGTTCTTCAAGCGTAATATTATCTGTCATCGTTCACTATTCCTTAATGCTTTAAGGGCTTAGATAGTATGAGCCTTCGATCTGGCGAACAATTTTAATTTTAGTCTTTATAGGTTGTTTGCAATTTTAGACAGGAGGCATAGTATCAGATATAAGTACTTGCGCACAGACGCAGCCCTTGGCAGATTGTAGGTGTAACAGAATCACGGTTGTGAGCAGCGGGAAAGAGTAATGACCAAGTCCGGTTCCGGAGAATCCAAAAATACACTTTATTGTTCCTTTTGCGGGAAAAGCCAGCATGAGGTCCGAAAACTGATCGCAGGCCCTAACGTATTCATATGCAATGAATGCGTCGAGCTTTGCATGGACATCATCAGAGAGGAGGACAAGAGCCAGATAGTACGCTCTGGTGAAGGCGTGCCTACTCCTGGTGAAATCAAAAAAGTCCTTGATGATTACGTTATCGGACAGGAACGGGCTAAACGCATTTTGTCAGTTGCAGTACATAATCACTACAAGCGGCTGGAAGAAACAGACGCTGCTGCAGAAATTGAACTGGCAAAATCAAACATTTTGCTGGTTGGCCCAACTGGTTGCGGTAAAACGCTCCTTGCACAAACGCTTGCCCGTATTCTCGACGTGCCCTTTACAATGGCTGACGCCACTACCTTGACCGAAGCTGGTTATGTTGGTGAGGACGTTGAAAATATCGTACTAAAATTGTTGCAATCTTCTGACTACAATGTCGAGCGAGCGCAAAAAGGTATCGTCTACATCGACGAGATCGACAAGATTTCCCGTAAATCCGACAACCCTTCCATTACCCGGGACGTTTCGGGTGAAGGTGTTCAGCAGGCACTGCTGAAGCTGATGGAAGGCACTGTTGCCAGCGTTCCTCCGCAAGGTGGACGCAAGCATCCGCAGCAGGAATTTTTGCAGGTCGATACCACAAACATCCTGTTTATATGCGGCGGCGCCTTTTCGGGAATTGAAAAAATTATCGCCGAGCGCGGACGAGGAACAACTATTGGCTTCGGCGCGGATGTACGTGCACCTGAAGACAGACGCACCGGCGAAGTCTTGCTTGATCTTGAACCGGAAGACCTTCTCAAATACGGCCTTATCCCGGAATTCATAGGTCGACTGCCAGTAGTAGCGACGCTTACGGACCTTGATGAAGGTGCCCTTATTTCTATTCTGACTGAACCGAAAAATGCTTTGGTCAAGCAATACAGGCGGCTCTTTGAAATGGAAAACGCAACATTGGAGTTTTCCGAGAGTGCGCTGCGAGCTATCGCGCTGAAAGCCATTGCACGCAAAACCGGCGCCAGAGGATTACGTTCAATTCTTGAAGGGATTCTTCTGGATACTATGTTTGAACTTCCAGACATGGAAGATGTAGAATCTGTACGGGTTGAAAAGGATACAGTTGAAGAAGGCAAACGTCCGGTTTTTGTCCACAGCAATAAGAAAAAGAAAAAAGACGGCAAACCCGACAAGGAAGTAGAAGCAAGCGCAGCATCGTAGAAGTTAGTATTCCTTTACTGGCCTGAGGTTTCTGGTTTCAGGCTATCCGTTTCTGTATTATCATACTTAGCACATAGATTTGAAGCTCAGCCAAATGGAGTTTTATCCTAAATGACCGAAAGCAACATCCAGCCTGAACCTGGCAAAAAATATCGCTTGATTACCCGTAGTGACATGGACGGCCTTGTCTGTGGTATTCTCCTTAAAGAACTCGACATGATTGACGAGATTATGTTTGCTCATCCTAAAGATATGCAGGATGGCATTATCGAGGTAGGCCCTGACGACATAACAACCAACCTGCCCTATGTTGAAGGTGTGCATCTTGCTTTCGACCACCATGCTAGTGAAGTTGAGCGGCTGAACGAAATTCCACCAAACCATATAATAGATCCTGATGCGGATTCTGCGGCATATGTAGTTTATCGCTACTTCGGTGGCAAACCCGGATTCCCTAATGTTTCCGATGAAATGATCGATGCCGTAAACAAAGCTGATGCCGCCCGGTTTACCAAAGAAGAAATTCTCAATCCGGAAGGATGGGTGCTACTTAGCTTCATTATGGATGCAAGAACTGGCCTGGGACGTTTTCGTAACTTCAATATTTCCAATTACCAGCTAATGATGCAGCTGATCGATTTCTGCCGCACACACAAGGATATTGAAGAAATTCTTGAGCTTCCAGACGTTAAGGAACGCGTAGACCTTTACTTTGAGCATCAACTGAAATTCCGTGAACAAATCGAACGTTGTACCAATGTCCATCAGAATCTGGTAGTGCTTGATCTTCGAAAAGAAGAAACGATCTGGGCAGGAAACCGCTTTATGATTTATGCCCTGTTCCCCAGCTGCAATATTTCCTGTCATGTGATCTGGGGCAAGAATAAGCAGAATACGGTTCTGGCTATCGGGAAATCAATTCTGAACCGCACCAGCAATACCAATGTCGGGAGCCTTTGTCTCAAATATAATGGCGGTGGCCATGAAGCTGCAGGAACTTGTCAGATCGACAATCATAAAGCAGAAGAAGTATTGCACGAAATCATCCAGCGGATCACGAAGGACGGCTAGTGGCAGTCATCGTCCGGGGCCAAGGATTGAGCTCGACTTATGACGATTGATATTCCTGCGCTCAGAAAAGGTGACACGATAGGCGTAATGGCGCCTTCTTCCTTTGTTGAAGAATCCGATATTGTAAAAGCAGCGGATCTTATAGACAAGCTTGGCTACAAAACATATATCCATCCCCAGACATTCTACAGGCTAGGCCAGTCGGCAGGTGCCCACGATGAAAAAGCCGATGCCCTGCACGATTTAATAAAAGATCCCTCTATTAAAACAATAATTGCAGCTGGCGGCGGCAATCGTGCCCTGCACCTTCTGGATTATCTCGACTTCAATCTTATAGCGGACAACCCCAAAC
>CAZJRT010000218.1:0-3723 GCA_964548445.1 uncultured Pseudobdellovibrionaceae bacterium | reverse complement strand
AAGGGCTTCTTCCGGGTAACACCACACTTCCTGTGGATTGGAGGCAGATTGCGGAAAATAACTAGGATAACTGTGCTCAAATTTTTGCCTCTCTCCATATAAAGGATCGAAATTATTGTCTCGCCAGTATTTTGCCCAAACTTGCCCGACACTGCCATCAGGCAAAAAGCTGCTATCAATGTGCAATCCGTTTTGTCCCAAAGTAACAATCATATCGGCAATTTCCTTGAAAACGCTGAAGTAGCCCGTGGGTACCGCATTGTATGTTAGTGATACTCGGTCATGGAACTGTCGCCATTCTGAAGAAACATTCTGGTTTGGGTCGTATCCTACCTGAGTATATATGAAATCTCGTAGCCCTAACCCGGCAAGTGTTCTGAAATTCTCTTTGGCTTCTTCTTTGCAGTTCGTGCCTGCCTCGAACGCATAATATTCTAGGATGGCCAAGCAAACAGTGTCCGGGTATGCGTAAATAATCTTACCGCCGTTTCGTGCAGCGATGTGGGGGCTATCAATGAAAATGCCGCGTTTGGCTAACAAGCCTTTTATTGTTTGAATGCGCGGCTTTTCTTGTTCATTTAGCCAATCAGAGCTAATAGTTCCTATGTGGGCGTTCATAACACCGCATAGTGCTGCTAGACCTCTCTGATGCAAGAAGGGAGTGCCATCGTTCAAAACTCCCATGCCAATACCTTGTATTTCAGCTTCACAGCTAACACCCAGATCAAGCTCTCCTTGTTTCGGCTCGATTCCTTTTTCCTGTCTTTTTATAGGTAAGGTCTTGATTGAAGTAGAATCCATTAGATTCCCTCTACAGTTTGATCGTTCGGCTTGTCGCCTTTGCTCAAATACTTCGCTATCAGCATATCAAAGTATTTATGAATCAAAGCTACAAGACTCTTTGTCCAGTAGCCAATTTGTTCGACCCCCCATTTTTCGGCAAGAGACAATAATATAGGCGCTTCAACGATAACAATGAAAAAGCCAAGGTAAAGAGGGCAATCTATAAGTAGCAATACGTCCAAAAGCAATATGACCGCCGTGACAAAATAAAACCGTTCTTGTAAACGCTTGTCAGTAACGTCCTGCAAGGATTCTTCTAATATAGCTATTTGATCGGCACGTGCAGTCTCATGCTCGATCCCGATCCCATAATCGTTAAGCGCGGCTACATGCTTTTTGGGTGGCATTATATTCTTCTTCTATAAGTTCTTTTGGAATAATTATTCCTTTAGCTCCCGGTTTGTATACGCTAGCCCAAGCTCCGCCATTCCTATGAGTCATGTTTACTAATTGACCGCCGGTCTTGTCTTTTAAAATTTCGTATACCTCGGATAAAATGTCGTATTCTGGCCCCTGCTTGTGAGAATTAACTAGTAAGAAGCCATGTCGTATTGGCTTATTTCCATACATTTTACACTCTTTGTAAACTTCTGGAGATACAGGGCCAAAATCCCAAGCCTCAAAAGGCGAGTCCACTAGTTGTTGCCCGGTTCTGCCCAAGTGAACGCGATTGGCAACATACAGTATTTTTTGGAGCTTCAAGTTTGTTAAGCTCCAGTCACTTATTTCGCATAAGGTTTTTGCCGCCTTTAAGGTGCTTCTCATTACTTTCCCATTCGGGTATCTGCTGTTCGATTGTAACTATAATAATTCTTTTTAAAAAAAGTCTATTGTTATTGAAGATTTGACCACATCTCAAAGGTCTGCTCCTGCTTAAAGGTCATCGCGCCGTTTGCACAGCATTACGGTTACTAACTCCCGGCTTCCACCGTCAGCTTTAACCAGATCGCTTTGCTTTCTTTCCTTTACCGCATCGATTGCCGGTTCATAAAACCATTCAACCGGCTTGCCCAGCAGGTTCGCAAACAGCAACAGGCGCGAAGCGGCAATCCTGTTTTTTCCATTCTCGTATTTCTGAATTTGCTGGTAGGTCACATCGGCAATGTCCGCAAGTCCGTGCTGGCTGACGCCTGCTATTCTGCGGGCAAGGCGCAGGCGTTTGCCTATCAGCACATCAATTTGCGTTGGCGAGCCTTTGGTCTTTTTACTGTTTGCTGCATTCATGTCCTCAAGCATGATTTGCAGGCACAAATTGTTCAAGCAAAGCAGGGCAGGACCGCCGGGATTTCAACTGCGGCAAATATATATCGAGCCGCAACCAAACCTGTGGTGAATTTTGGGGTTTGGATGATGTCTGAAAAAATCACGCATGCATTAAAGCGCTATCATCTAGCATTTTTGGTTTGCCAGAATGGGCCAGTTACTGTTAGCGGCATTCTGGCTGGGAGCCAGAGATTTACAAGTTTCAATAATTGTGGGCGCAGGCAGACGATTAATATGAACGGGTATGGTGACTGGTATTGTTAAATCTATTCCAGGGCTAATATCATTTGTACGGTTGAATAAATTGATATCTGCAAAATAAGCCCCGTTATATGCTTCTGGAATATCCGGATACCAGTCAGCATAAATGGTATCTCCGGCGATCTCATCCAGCAAATAAGCGACAGAACGCTGAATTCCTTCCTCTACATTAAATGGAAGTCCCTTTTGTATCATGCGGATTTTTTGCTCAAGATTATGCGCACGTGCAAAACCATCAACTATTGCCTTAATCTCATGATGGGTATGATAAATCCTTTTTATTAGGTCCAGACGCTGATGGTAACTCTGGTCGGCCTGCACATCCTGCCAGCGTTTTATTTCATAGCTTTGAAAGTAATTTGCTACTACAGGCTCCATTTGCGCCCACCAGGTATTGCCATTTTCTATGGCCGTCTTCCGGGGGTCGTCTGATTTTCCGACAAGATTGTGAGTATCCAGCGTATCGCAAAGCATGATAATGGCGTGCGGAATCCGCTCTGCTATAGCCTTGACTGTCACTTCAAAATTACGGCCCCTTACCGAGGGTGAGCGAACGCATGCAGGAACGATAATTTTGTCACCGTCGTAACCCTTCCAATCTACCCAGGCTGAAATCTTTTTTCTGTTACTGCGTGGCAACTGGTTTACCTCGTTTGAAAAAGTATTCAAATTCCTGCCGGTGTGTATCAGCGGCATCCTTGTTTTTTGTTACAACAAAAACATCTCTGTTTTTTTCAACGAAATGAATCACATAACGATCCGCATAAATGACGCGAACTTCTCTGTGCGCGAAATACTCTGGGTCTATCCAGCGATAATCTTCCGGGGCACCAGTAATGACGGTATTGCCCTCTTCCAAAGTAAATCTGAGACTGATGCCCTCTTGCCGGAGTTCACTGAATTTGTCAGAGACTTCTTCCGTGTTGCGTCTTTCATCTGCACAATGCAGCAGTATTTCCTCACCTTTGCTTAAGACCTGCTCTGCATCTTCCAGAACATCCAGGAAGTTATCGAACGTAAGAATTTTTTCTTCCCGAAATTCAATGCCATGCTCTGTAAAGAAATAATTGCGCGCTTCAAAAACCCTTAAAATTTTTCTTTGCGTTCTTATAGTCGGGGAAGATTTTTCACCCTCAATATCCCGTACTGCCTGAGTAGACAGACCGGCAAGGTCGGCAAGTTCTTCCTGTGACCATTTTATTGCCGCACGGGCTGCTCTGATTTTGGCTGCAAAATCCATACAAACTATTATAGGACACAGAAAACTTATTGCAATAATAATTATTAACCATTTTTTAACATTTCTCGCGTAAAACTCCTAAAATCAATAACCATAATTATTTGAACGTGGGGCAG
>CAZJRT010000217.1:0-3804 GCA_964548445.1 uncultured Pseudobdellovibrionaceae bacterium | reverse complement strand
CCCCATTTTTAAACAGGCGGCTTTTATAACAACGTTAGCAACGAGGAGTGTAAAAACCATGACTGCGACTAAAACCGCTGGCAGTGAAGCCAGCGATACCACCGAAAAACAATACCCCACCTTAACCGGCGCGGAAATTGTCGTACGCGCACTAGTGGATCAGGGGGTGGATACCGTGTTCGGCTATCCGGGTGGAGCAGTCCTGCCGATCTACGACACAATTTACCAGCAAAACAGCTTGCACCACTATCTGGTGCGTCACGAGCAGGGGGCGACCCATGCCGCAGAAGGCTATGCCCGCTCATCAGGTAAAGTTGGCTGTGTTCTTGTTACCAGCGGTCCCGGTGCTACCAATGCCGTCACCGGCCTTGCTGACGCCATGCTGGATTCCATTCCCATGGTTTGCTTTACAGGGCAGGTGCCTACTTTCCTGATCGGAAATGATGCTTTTCAGGAAACCGATACTTCGGGTATCACCCGGCCTTGCACCAAGCACAATTATCTGGTCAAAGACGTAAACGAACTGGCTGATGTCGTGCATCAGGCGTTTCATGTCGCCCGTACAGGCAGACCCGGCCCTGTAGTCATTGACCTGCCTAAAGACATTCAGTTCGCCAAAGGCCCATACAAAAAACCTGAGGAAGTTGATTACTCTCATTATCAGCCCCATATCGAACCGGATATGGAAGCTATTGAAGTTGCAGTCGAACTTATGGCTAACGCTAAAAAGCCTGTGTTTTATACGGGTGGAGGCGTTATTAATGCTGGCCCTCATGCCAGTGAACTCCTGACAGAACTTGTTCGCATCACCGGATATCCAATAACCAGCACTCTGATGGGACTGGGCTCCTACCCGGCGAACGACAAGCAGTGGCTTGGCATGCTCGGCATGCATGGCACTTACGAAGCCAATCATGCCATGCATGATTGCGACGTCATGATTTGCGTGGGAGCCAGGTTTGATGATCGTGTAACAGGCCGTACGGATGCCTTTTCCCCTCATTCCAAAAAGATTCATATCGACATAGACCCAAGCTCGATCAATAAAAACATAGCGGTAGATCTGCCAATTGTTGCCGATGCCGGTCTTGCGCTTGAAGCCATGCTGAAAGTCTGGAAAGAAAAGAAATACAAACCGGATGCTGCAGCAATGAAAGAGTGGTGGCATAAAATCGACAACTGGCGAAACATCAAATGCCTTAGCTACAAACAGGAAGGCGACGTCATAAAGCCGCAATACGCTCTGGAGCGTCTTCGGGACAAGGTAATGCATTTCGATAACCTATATATCACCACCGAAGTTGGTCAGCACCAGATGTGGGCGGCGCAATTCCTGCCGTTCACAAAACCCAACCGCTGGATGACTTCGGGCGGTCTTGCCACTATGGGATACGGGATACCGGCTGCAATTGGTACGCAAGTAGCGCATCCGGATGCTCTTGTCATCGACGTGGCTGGCGAGGCTTCTGTACTCATGACTATCCAGGAAATTTCAACCGCAGTTCAGCATAAACTGCCAATCAAGATTTTCATCCTGAATAATCAGTGGATGGGTATGGTGCGGCAGTGGCAGGAATTGTTGCATGGCAAACGCTACTCCCATACTTTCACCGAAGCGTTGCCTGATTTCGTGAAGCTGGCAGAAGCGTTTGGAGGCGTAGGTTTGCGGGCAACCAATGCAGACGAGCTGGATCACGTTCTGGAAGAAATGCTCAAGGTTACAGACAGACCCACAATTATCGACGTTAATGTCTGTCCTAAAGAAAATTGCTTCCCGATGATTCCAGCAGGCAAAGCCCATAACGAAATGATCCTTTCCGTCGAAGCTGACAAGTTCGAGCAAGGGCACGTATAAAACAAGTCTAAAGAATGGTTTAAAACATCAGGCCCCGGAGAAATCCGGGGCCTGATGTTTTCTTGTATTGCTAAAAAAACACTTGAATAATCTTTCGGACTTTTATAGATTATGAAAAACAAGCAGGTATGAATGTCCAGATCCAGCGCAATTTCAAAGCAAATTTCTAATGAGGCCGATCCTTTCGGCGCTAAAGCATTGGAAAACGGCAAGGTTCGTTTCCGGGCATGGATGCCCGGTCAGGAAGGAGCCATCCCCAAAGAAGAAGGTAACCCAAGGATCTATCTTCCTGATACCGACACTTCTTTGGAGATGACTTCTATCGGTGACGGCTGGTACGAGCTTGTTACCGACAAGGCCGGTCACGGCACCAAATACATGATCGAATTCTGGAACAAGGATCGCGATGTTCCGGGCTGGATGCGCGTACCTGACCCTATGTCCTACCAGCAGGATGGCAGCGTTCATAACGCCTCTATTGTTGTAGATCCTGCCCGCCTTGACTGGAGCAAAGAGCCAAAGGACTGGAAAGGTGTTCCGCTGGATGAATTGATTGTCAGCGAAGTCCACATTGGCGCTCTTAGCAAAGAAGGTGATTTTAAATCCGCAATTTCCAAACTGGATTATTTCAAGGAGCTTGGAGTTACTGCCCTGGAATTGATGCCTATTGCAGCCGACGACACCGAAGCTGGATGGGGCTATGACGGGGTATTAAATGCTGCGATTCATAAAAATTACGGCTCTCCACAGGATCTGGTAGATTTCATATCGGAAGCGCACGCCCGTGGGCTTGGCGTTATCATCGACAAGGTAGATAATCATTTCGGACCTGAAGGCAATTATCTTTGGTGCACAACCCCGGAGATCTGGTCAGACAAGGAAACCCCATGGGGCAAAGCATTCGATATGCAACGTCCGGAAGTCAGATCATTCTTCCGTCAGCAAAATCACTGGCTGCAGACCTGCTACCGTTTTGATGGCGTCAGAAGAGATGCTGTTCATTCGATCGTTCACAATCCGGGCCGAAAAGAACCTCATATCCTCGAGCAATTTTGCCGTGATGCCAAAGAAGCCGCCGCAAAAATTGACAGACATTATGTGACTATCCTCGAATGCGAGCACAATAAACCGAGTTGGCTTGAGCCCGACTCTCAGGATGGTAAGAACGTGCGCGGCAATGCCCAGTGGTCAGATGATTTTCATCATGCTTTGAGATCGCTGCTTTTCCGGGAAAATCCTTCTAAAGGTTATACCGATAAAGGCTATTATAAACCTTACCAGACAAATCCCATCAAGGCGCTTGCCGAAGTATTGGCAAGCGGTTTCGCCTTCTCGCTCAATACAGATCGCAATCACGAGAAAAACAAAAAAGATCTGAAAACAGCTTTTGACCCTAGACGATCAGTGTTTTTTACGCATAACCATGACCAGATAGGCAATACCCCCAAAGGCGACCGAATTGAGTCCCTGCTGGAAGGAGACCCTTTCAAAGAGAAAAAACTGGAGATGGCGGCAAAACTCTTGCTTCTGAATCCCTGCATCCCGATGCTGTTTATGGGACAAGAGCAATCCAGCGAAACCCCTTTCCCTTATTTCGCAGTCTGGAAAGCCGACTGGCTAAGCAAGGCTGTCAGCGAAGGCAGACGAAAGGAATTTTCTCAATTTAGCGATGATGAGTTCGCCGATCCTTGCGATATCGATACCTTCAAATCCGCAAAAATGGAAGACGAGCTTACGCTACCGGGTAACAACCAGTTTTCCATGTACAAGGAACTGATCGCCGAAAGGAAGGATAAGATAGCTCCCCATCTTGCATCAGGTGTTGATAAGGCAGAATACCGAACATTTGGCGATTCAGGTCTTGAAGTCACATGGACTTTCGGCGATGGAGCTGTCACAGCTTTGCGAATGAACTTCGGAAACAAACCGCAGGCATTTCCTGCCTTCAA
>CAZJRT010000216.1:0-3807 GCA_964548445.1 uncultured Pseudobdellovibrionaceae bacterium | reverse complement strand
GCTATCGAGAGCAGGCTGTCCATTCCATCTAGCGATTTACTTTGAATTGGAACACCCAGTACAGGAAGAGATGTTAGCGAAGCGGTCATTCCCGGCAGGTGTGCAGCGCCTCCAGCTCCTGCGATTATTACTTTGATTCCGCGTTCTTTCGCTGATCTGGCATAGTGGTACATGCGATCAGGCGTGCGATGAGCGGAAACAATTTTGCTTTCATTGGGAACGCCAAGTTCATCGAGAACAGCCGCCGCTGCATTCATCGTATCCCAGTCTGACTGACTGCCCATTATTATTCCGACAAGCGGTTTAGTAGTATCATTCATCTGATTTACTTGTTTTGGATTTTTTGTGTACTTAATTAATCATCAAATAGATGACTAAGCAATGATGTCTGGAAGAAGTTCACTGCGAATTTTTTCAATTCCGTCTTTAAGGTTCAGTTTTCTTTTTTTCAATCTCTGCATTTGTAAAAAATCAACAGGCTGACCATCTTCGGTCAGTCTGAAAATGACGTCATCGAGATCTCTGTGTTCTCTCTCGAGCTCAGCCAGTTTTTCGCGGAGTCTTTCTTCTTCGTCCATAAATAAGTAGATATAAAGGAATATTACAAAAAAACATTATATCAAAAAGCTATGCTATTTGGTATTGAAAATATCTGATAGCATGTTCTTTCCAGTAGACAGTAACGATGCTAGAGAGTAAAAAAACCGGAAACCAAGGGGTGTTTTTTTAATCTTAGGGATTGGAGTAACGAATGAAAATCGGTGTTTTAACTAGCGGCGGAGATTGCGCCGGCCTTAATGCAGCTATCCGTGCAGTAGTCCATGCTGCCCATAATCGTGGCTGGGAAACAATTGGCCTGATCAATGGTACGGCCTGTTTGTTCGATAAGGAGCCACGCGTTAAAAAGCTGGTTCCGGAAGATTTTGACGGAACAGTTCTTCGGATGGGAGGTACTATTCTCGGTACCACTAATAAAGGAAATCCATTTGAGTTTCCTATGCCTGATGGTACCAGGAAAGATCGCTCTGACGAAATCGTGGCAGGTTTCAAGAAGCTTGGCCTTGATGCGATCGTTGTTATAGGCGGTGATGGCAGTTTTGCGATTGTTGGAGCTCTGGCTCGCAAAGGTGGTATCAAAATGATCGGTATCCCCAAGACTATCGATAATGATCTGGGTATTACCGAGACATCAATTGGACACGATACTTCCGTTATGGTAGCAACCGAAGCTCTCGACAGGCTGCAACCTACAGCAGCGAGCCATGATCGGATCATGGTTGTGGAAGTTATGGGCAGAGATGCAGGACACATTGCGCTTTCAGCAGGTATAGCCGGTGGAGCTGACGTTATTCTGCTTCCGGAAATTCCTTATAAGGTGGAAAATATCGCTCGCAAAATTAACGAATTGAAGGCAACTGGGCGTAATTTTGCTCTGGTAGTAGTTTCCGAAGCTGTTAAGACCGAAGATGGCAACAAGTTCGAAATGGTTTATTACGGCGGTGAGAAGCGCTATGGCGGTATAGGACATTATATCGGTTCCCAGATCGCAGACGCTACAGGATCTGAAACTCGTGTGACTATTCTTGGCCATGTTCAGCGTGGTGGATCCCCGACTTACTCTGACAGGCTGTTGGCTTCTGCTCTGGGGACAAAAGCGGTGGACCTGATAGCAGAAGGCAAGTACGATAGAATGGTGGCTTGGCAACACCGTCAGGTTATCGATGTGCCTATCGAAGATGCCATTGCGGCATATCAACAGGTCGAAATTGATGGGGCTCTTGTAAGAACCGCTCGAGCTCTTGGAATATGTCTCGGAGATGAATAAGAAATGCTTTATATCCAGCAGTCACTAGGTCCGGATGAGGAACTCGTACACGTAGGACATTTTCATTGGATGTTTACGGTATCGGCTTTCCTTAACATTTTATGGGGATTGTTCTTCTGTATCCTGATACTGGTGGCTGCTGTTTATATAAGCGTTAATATTGATTTGCCGATGATGCCCCGGCTTGATGTGCCACCCGATGCCGGATGGCTTACTTTAATCAGGGCATTGCATCCAGGTCTTAAGATAATGGCGTTTTTCTTCTTCATTATGGGACTCTTGCGTTTTGCCTCTATGATGATCATCAAAGTAACAACCGAGATAGCGATAACTAATCTGCGTCTGGTTTACAAACGCGGATTGGTAGCTCGGTACGTCGGAGAAATCAGCATTGACAGGATTGAGGGGGTTAACGTCCTTCAAGGTGTGATGGGCCGGATACTTGACTATGGCCGCGTGATGGTCCGAGGTATGGGCGTTGGCGAGGTGGTTTTACCGCCGATAGCTGACCCTGTCTCGTTTAGAAAAGCTATCGATAAGGCAAGATCCATATGACAGATGGGAAGGCTAAAATACGTGACCGGCTCCAGCGAGGACATAAAGATCTGGGCGATGTCCTGCTTGATGACGAGAATGTATTGCTCGAAGCCCAAATTCACTGGGGCATTTACTGGAAGGGTGCTGTCCTTTTAACATTTGCACTTTACTTATTTTTCTTTACCCCTGCTGATAATCTTGGAATTCTGTTTGGTGCTATTGCGATCATAGTTTTGCTGATCGCCTGGATTACCAAATACTTCCTGGCTCTTGTAATCACTGAAAGGCGAGTTCTCGCCCGTTGGGGTATACTGCGTCTTGATTTTGTTGATATGCGCTTTAGTCAAATTGAATCGGCAGAGGTGTCTCGCAGCCTGA
This sequence comes from uncultured Pseudobdellovibrionaceae bacterium, assembly GCA_964548445.1. Classification (GTDB taxonomy): domain Bacteria; phylum Pseudomonadota; class Alphaproteobacteria; order Micavibrionales; family Micavibrionaceae; genus RZZS01. The sequence goes on along the minus strand of CAZJRT010000216.1, from coordinate 1,067 downwards.
TAGGGCGTATCCTTGGTTATGGAAGTATAATTCTGGCCGGTACTGGTCAGCGTGTAGTTATAGTTCCTTTTGTAGGTAATTCCGGTCAGTTTCGCCGTGCATTGAATGAAATTCTTCTTCGGAGAGAAGAGAAGGTCGACTAGCATTCTGACTATTTCAGAGCTGCTCTCCTGAAGCTGTGACTGTGAATTCTTCCGCTTATGTTATTTAAGCAAAGCGCCTTCACTGGCAGAAGACACCATCCGTAGATATCTCCCCATATAACCGTGAGTTATTTTTGGCTCAGGAGGCGTCCATTGTGACATGCGTTTGTCGATCTCTTCATCCGAAACATTAAGAGTTATTTTCTTTTCCGGGATATTAATATTGATCAGGTCGCCTTCCTGAACTATTGCGATAGGGCCTCCTTGCATGGCTTCCGGAGAAACATGGCCGATAGCAGCTCCCCGTGTTCCACCCGAAAATCTGCCATCAGTAATAAGAGCAACGTGTGCGTCCAGTTTCATACCGGCTATTGCAGAAGTAGGGGTTAGCATTTCTCTCATGCCGGGCCCGCCCATGGGGCCTTCATAACGAATGACTATAACATCGCCCTTGTTTATCTTATTCCCCATGATAGCGGCTGCAGCTTCCTCTTCAGAATCAAATACTCTGGCAGGTCCTTCATGGTTTAACATTTCATCAAGCACGGCAGACTGTTTGACGACGCATCCATCAGGGGCAATATTCCCGAACAGTACGGCAAGTCCCCCTTCTTTGTGGTATGGTTTATCAACGGGGCGGATAACATTATAATTGAGGTTTCTGCTGTTTTTAATGTTTTCGCCGACTTCCTTTCCGGTGGTTGTCAGACAATCTTCATTTATGAGACCTGCCTTGGAAAGCTCCTTGAGTACCGCGCTAATGCCTCCGGCATTGTTAAGATCTTCAATATGATCTTTGCCGCCGGGGCTAAGAGAGCAAATATGCGGGGTTTTTTTGCTGATTTCATTGATTTTATTAAGATCAATTTTGAGACCGGCTTCTTTCGCTATGGCCGGGAGATGTAGGACTGTATTGGTAGAGCA
>CAZJRT010000215.1:0-3812 GCA_964548445.1 uncultured Pseudobdellovibrionaceae bacterium | reverse complement strand
GCACGGTGATTGCATCTGAAATCTCCCGGGGCTAATTCCCCGGGTAGATATATTTTTGCCTCCTCCTTTACATTTTGTATATTTGTCACCCTGTCTGATCACAAACCACCACCCGAAGCGGAGGAATTATGAACAGACCATCCGGACGCAATTCTGATGAGATGCGCACCGTTGAAATCACAACGGATATTAATGTGCATGCAGAGGGCTCCTGCCTGATTAAGTTCGGCAAGACTCACGTAATATGCACGGCTTCGGTCGAAGAAAGAGTACCCGGCTGGATGAAAAATCTCGGCAAAGGATGGGTCACAGCTGAATATGGTATGCTGCCGAGATCAACAGGACACCGAATCGACCGCGAAGCGGCAAGAGGCCGCCAGTCTGGTCGAACTCAGGAAATCCAGCGTCTTATCGGGCGCGCCTTGCGTTCAGTAGTTGACATGGAAGCTTTAGGCGAGCGGCAGATCAGGCTTGATTGTGACGTAATCCAGGCTGACGGAGGCACTCGCACCGCCTCTATAACCGGCGCATATATAGCAATGATGGAAGCCATGAAAAGGCTTCATGCCGCCGGATTGGTAAAAGAACTTCCGATCAGGGACAGCGTTGCCGCCATTTCATGCGGGATTTATGAAGGCGAGCCGGTGCTCGATCTTGACTACGCTGAAGATTCGACGGCGGAGACTGATGCCAATTTTGTCATTACCGGCAAAGGCGGACTGGTCGAAATTCAGGCCACAGCAGAAAAAGAGCCCTTTACTCAGGACGAATTCGACACGCTTCTGGCGCTGGCGCGTAAGGGCTGCAGTGAATTGAAAAATAAACAGGAAGAGATTACAGGATCTGTATCATGAAAATAGATCATCTGGTTCTGGCCACCCACAATAAAGGCAAGGCAGAGGAGATATCCGAGCTCCTTGCTCCGCATATCAAAAATTTTTCAAATGCTTCCGATTTTGATCTTCCCGAACCGGAAGAAACAGGCAGCACTTTTGAGGAAAACGCATCACTGAAAGCTGTAGCGGCGGCAAAAGCAACTGGAATTCCTGCCCTGGCAGATGATAGCGGCCTGTGCGTTGAGGCGCTTGGAGGGGCCCCTGGAATTTATTCCGCTCGCTGGGCCGGACCCGACAAGAATTTTAATCTGGCTATGGAGAAGATCAACGACCTGGTAAAGGAATTTGAAAACCGTAAAGCGGCCTTCGTTTGTGTACTGGCTTTAGCACAACCCGATGGCAGCGTTCATACTTTTGAAGGGCGTATTGAAGGTAATCTTTGCTGGCCGCCCCGCGGAGATAAAGGTTTCGGTTATGATCCTGTTTTCGTGCCTTTGGGAGAAACAGATACTTTCGCCGAAATGGACCCGGATAAGAAAAACGCCATGAGCCACCGGGCCAGAGCGTTTTCACGATTCGTTGATGAGTATCTCAATTAGATCTGACAGCTCGAAATAGTGAGGAAATAATAATGGGAAATTTCGACTGGGATCATTTTGTTGCCAGCTTTGGCGTATCTGACGTTGTATTAGTTGTCGTTATTACAGCAATCATTGCAGCATTTTATATAGCTAAAAGGTTTCTCCTCAGCAGGGTTAGTAAAGAAAACAACAGTTTCCTGATTTTACTGTTTCGCAATTTTAACGCTCCTGTTCAGGTCTTTTTCCTTCTGACAGCCTTATATGTGCTATTCCGCAACCTGCCTTTCCAGCTTCAGGAAATGTCCTGGTTTAGTAACGTTTATTCAGTTGCACTTGTGTCCTTGTTTGGCTGGGCGGCCCTGCGAGGCATAAATCTTGGTTCGGATATTTTCCTGAGGCGCTTTAATATCCAGCAGAAAGACAACCTGCAGGCCCGGCAGATGCATACCCAGGTCCGGGTTATGAGACGCCTGGCAGGAGCTATTATTATCCTGCTCACCTTGTCTATTGCACTGATGACCTTTGAAGAAATCCGTTCTCTGGGCGTTTCTCTTCTGGCCTCGGCTGGTGTTGCCGGTATCGTTCTCGGTCTGGCAGCCCAAAAAACCATTGGCAATTTCTTTACCGGTCTGCAGATCGCTATCACCCAACCGATCAGACTTGAGGATGCCGTCGTCGTAGAAGGTGAATGGGGATGGATCGAGGAGATTAATCTTACCTACGTAGTGGTCAAAATCTGGGATCAGCGACGTCTGGTGCTACCAATCTCCTACTTTGTCGATAATCCTTTCCAGAACTGGACCCGCACAACAGCAGACTTGCTGGGCACTATTGTCCTTTATCTCGACTACAGAACCCCGCTGGAACCTTTGCGCAAAGAACTCACCCGTCTTCTCGAAAACGAAGCCAAAGAATTCTGGGATGGCAGAGTCAATGTTATCCAGGTTATTGATACTACCGAGAAAACCATGACCGTTCGCGCTCTTGTAAGTGCCGTTGACTCTCCCACAGCATGGAACCTCCGCTGCCTGTGTCGGGAGAAGCTGATCTCTTTCCTGCAAAAGAACCACCCCGAATCTCTGCCTCATATCAGAGCTGATATTTCCGGTCTGGAAAATTAAGTGCCCTGCACTATTTGTTATTACAAAGGATAACAATTTCATGGAGGTGATATTATGGACTCCAGAAAAATCCTAAACCTGATACTACTGTCAGGGCAGCTGGCCTGTATTTTTTTCCTTGCCGCACCGGAGGGATATGCAGCTACATTCAGCACTATCGCTGAAAATATGACGGAATCTATCGAAGAGCTGCCAGGGCTTTTGACCGGACTTTCCTACATGTTCGGGCTATTAATGGGCGTTCTTGGCATCCTTAAGGTTAAGGACCACGTTGAGAATCCCACGCAGACACCCTTGAAAGACGGCGCCATCAGAATGGCTAGCGGCGGCGCATTATTCGCCCTTCCCATAGTCTATGAAGCCATGTTGAATACCATCGGAACCACTGGCGCCGGAGTGGAGTCAGCGACCCTTAATCCGGTAGAGTTTGCCGTCGGTTAGCAAACAACCGTAGCCTTCCAGATATTGCCCCATGCTTATTTGCCTGCTTTACCAGAATCTTGTTGCAAATTCTGAAGCAGATTAGTAGATAATGGCTCTCAAATTCATTTCTTTAAGACGTTTGTTTTCAGGGAGAGGACCATGACCGGCAAAAACATTTTTTATCTTTCCTGCCAGCTTGCAGGATTGCTGTTACTTACTATTAGCGCTGATCCGGCGACAGCTGCTACATTCAGCACAATAGCGCAAAACATGACGGAATCTATCGAGGAGCTGCCAGGGCTTTTGACCGGGCTTTCCTATATGATGGGTTTGCTGATGGGCGTACTTGGCGTGCTCAAGGTTAAAGATCATGTTGAAAACCCCACACAAACACCTTTGAAAGACGGCGCCATCAGGATGGCTAGCGGCGGCGCATTATTCAGTCTGCCGATTGTTTATGAAGCCATGCTCAATACTATTGGCACTACAGGCGCTGGCGTAGAACCAGCCACACTTAATCCAGTTGTATTCGCAGTCGGATAATAAGCCAGATAAAGATTCCGGCGGAGATAATACACTTCGCCGGACTGTTGCTCTTTATATTCACTGGCCTTTCTGCCGCTCCAAATGTCCATATTGCGACTTTAATTCTTATGTCAGGGAAACTTTTGACTCTGCACGATGGGCTGAGTACTGCCTGAAAGAGCTGCAATATTATGCTTCGCTGACACCTGAGCGAACCCTGACCTCCATATATTTTGGTGGAGGAACACCTTCACTTATGCCTCCCGAAATCACAGCTCAAATTATTGGAGAAGCAGAAAAATTCTGGCAGTTTGATGATAATATTG
>CAZJRT010000214.1:0-3840 GCA_964548445.1 uncultured Pseudobdellovibrionaceae bacterium | reverse complement strand
TACTACAATCAGTTGGGAACAATAATCGGCTGCCTGAAGATTTCCATCCAGTAGCTCTGCTACATAAAGAAGGGCCAGATATCTTGTATCTGTGGCTGTTGGCAGCAGAGGGCGAGAATATTTCGACTGATGAGGCTGCCGATATTGTTAATTTTATCGCCTGGTCCGTTGATCCATACATGCAAAATAGAAAAAAGACTGGACTGGCGATACTCATTTATCTTCTAATATACACAAGCATTATTTTTGCGATTTGCAAAAATTATTTTAAAAGAGGCTCCTATTCCAATACATAATCCAGAAGCCAGAAAAGCACTTATCAAGGCAAGATTATACAGAATCTTCGCTTTGTTCTTCGCTTGTACAGGACTTTTGATTTTTATAATTCTCTATTTTAAAAATATAGAAGGTCAGTTATTCAAGGCTTTTCAGGATCCTATGCTCGTGGTGACATTGCTGTTCCCGTTCTTGCCCGCTGCTATTCTGTCATTAATTTCCAAGTATTACGAAAATAAGTATTTCAAGCTTATGAGGTAGCTTGTCGCTTCTAATCTGGAAAGATTGGCATAAATCTCTGGCAATTTTTTTTTGAGACATTATATTCTCGTTGTTCCCGAACATTTTTCGATATTGAAACAGTTGGTCCACGGGACGGGATCAACAAGAGAGATTTTACATTCCCGGCAAGGACCGGAAGAAGGAGGAAGAGTTTCATGGCCAGTTCAGTCAACGCGCCCGCACTGTTAATGCCAAAAGCTACGGCTGTATGGTTGATAGAAAATACTGCTCTTACTTTTCAACAGATAGCAGATTTCGTCAATCTTACTGAACTTGAGGTCGAAGCACTGGCTGATGAGGATATTAACAGAGGGTTGCAGGGCAGGGATCCGATTAAAGAAGGGATTCTTACCCAGGAAGAGATAGACCGCTGTCAAAAAGACCCGGATGCAAAGCTTCGTTACAATCGTCGTGGCGACTTGCCGCCATTGCGTGTGCGTTCAAAAGGTCCTCGTTATACCCCTGTTTCAAGGAGAAGGGATAAGCCGGACGCAATTGCATGGATTTTAAAGAATCATTCTGAAATTACAGATGCCCAAATCTGTAAGCTGATAGGAACTACAAAACCAACGATAGCTGCTGTGCGGGAAAGGACACACCCGAACTCACCCAATATCAAGCCGCGCCATCCACAGGAACTGGGGCTATGCACATTCCAGGAGCTGGATGATGCCTCTCGTAAAGGCTTTAGGGCGCAGGGCAAAGATCCCGATGAGATTATGATGCAGCGTGAGCAGGAAGAAGCGGCCAAGAGAGATCAAGAGGAAAAAGAGCAGAAAGAGAAGGCCGAAAATGATTTCAGCGGCTTTGATTTTTCAAATTTCCTTAAGTCCAGTGAAAGTTGATTCCTTCCTTTAAAAAAATAAAGGGGCGACCGGTCAGGTTCGCCCCTTATTTTATTATATCTCTGGTCGGATTTAGTTGACCTCTTTTGCTCCTTTTGATGTAGATCGTATTCCCTCAAGCTGTTCTTTCAGTTTAAGCTTCATTTTTTTCAGTGCGCGGATTTCGATTTCATCTGCAGTTTTACTTTTTTGTTTCTCTTCGATTTGAGCGGCAATCGCTGCATGTTTTGCATGTAAAGCTGCTTCGTGACCTGCCTGAGTCGAAAGTCCACTGTTTGAAGGCATAGAGGTCCTCCTTTGTTAGAGTTGATCCTTAAAAGGATATGGGGTCTTTTTAGCTGTTTTTCGAGGTTGCTTGACTAAAAACTTCAAGATTGATGCCATTTGTTTGTAGCGCATATCTACTATCATATCCTATTTTCAAGCTACTTCGCAAAATACCTATAAGCCATTCAACCATAGACTTATTAATAAACTGCAAATCTGGATGGGTTTCTGAAATGAGTCTGAGGATAAATAAAAATCAACCGCCTGATGGAAGAATCCGGCGGTTGAGAGTTCCAAATTTTGACACGTGTGAGGAGGAACTATTGCAAAAAAACCAACAGACCCTGTCAGTATAATAAGCTGAAAAAAGTTAAAGAATTCTAAACGTCAGGAATCATTTTCCCGTTTGGAGGATCTTTTCGAAATCAAAGGATCTTCGGTGGAAGGCTCAATTACCGGGTAGGCGACGGTACACATATGCGTGTTAATCCGGCGCAGATCCCTGATGATGTCCATATGCAAGGAGCTGGTAGCGAAAGTCTCAGGTATTTCTTCTCGCAGTCGCTCGATATGTGCCGCAGATGCTTTGGCTTCAGCATTTCTAAGATAATCTTTTTGTTTAAGAAGTCTTTGCGCCAGGCCTTTGTCTTCCGAAACAAATACTGACTGGGCCAGCCTGACGCTTTCCATTACCATCCCGTGAATTTTCTCAATTTCCTTCAGACCTTCTTCCGAAAAACTTTGCTGTTTTCGGATTTTCTTTTGGGCTGAAGCCATCAGGTTTTTATCGATAATATCGCCGGCATGCTCGATATTGGTGGCAAAGGTGAAGATCTGTATATAACGGTGAGCCTCTTCTGCATCCATAAACTCTTCATTCAGTCGAGCGAGATAATTCTTAATGGCGGTATAGAGATTATCAACAATGTCATCCTGTTTTGTGATTCCTTTTACTACGTTGGAATCATTTGTTTTGAATGCTTTAATTGAATCTCTCAGCATTTTTTCGATCAGGTCGGCCATCCTTAAGGTTTCGCGCACAGCAGAAGCCAGAGCGATGGAAGGGGTGTCCATAGCATTTTTGTCAAGATATTTGGGTTGTCCCTGATCTGTCTGATTTGCCTTGTCTGGAATAATCTTTCTGCAAAGATCAGCAACAGGCTTGGCCAGAGGCAGAAATACAAGTGCTAGGGCTATGTTGAATATCATGTGGAAGTTAACAACTTGCCTTCCGGCATCGCCGCCGATGAATTCCATCAAGGGATGAATAAAGTCTATTAGCGGGATGAATAAAGCAGCGCCGGAAAGGCGCATAAGCAGGTTTCCTACAGGTATACGTTTTGCCGCTGGCTGGTCTCTTAATGTTGCTACAAGCGGGGCGAAAGTGCCGCCTATGTTGGCTCCCAGAACCATAATCAAGCCAAGTTCAGCAGGCAGTACAGCACTGTTAACCAGTGAGACAAGCATCAGCACGAACGCAAGCGAGGAATGCATTACCCATGTAATCAGCGCGGCTACGACAATCGCCAGTATTGCGTCATTTTCAAGCGGCTGAAGGATTAATGGCAAAGTGGCCGATTCTTTTAAGGGCTCGGCAGCCTCCCTGATTAGTCCGAGCGCAAAAAGCATCAGGGCAAGGCCCGAGATAATACGGCCAATGTTTTTCAACCTGCTGGATCGTTCCCGCTTATAGAAAGCAAAACCGATAATAATAAGTAATGGCGCAACCCAGGAGAGATCAAATGAAAGCACCTGCGCGACAATGGTGGTGCCGACATCTGCCCCTAATATAACCGATAATGCAGCCGGCGTTGTGATTAAACCCTGAGCTGCAAAGCTGGTGACGATCAATATAGTAGCTGTTGAGCTCTGTACCAGCATGGTAACGAAAGCTCCTGAGGCAAAAGCTTTCATGCGATTACGAGTGTTTTTGGCAATAGCCTGTCGTAAAGAAGTGCCAAAACCACGTGTCATGCCAAGGCGTAACATCATAAGCCCTAGCAGAAGGAGACTTACGCCACCGGCAATATTTAACAGGATCAGGGTAGGGGTGATAATAAACTCCTTAAATCTCTGCGATTGGAAAAGCTCCGGGAAAAGAGCTATATATCATACCGGGCGCCAACGATCCCGGCAAGATGAAGCATTAGTAGTGAGCTCATACATTCAA
>CAZJRT010000213.1:0-3849 GCA_964548445.1 uncultured Pseudobdellovibrionaceae bacterium | reverse complement strand
TGCCGCCGGGTTTATACGATTGAGCGTCACAGGCCGCTTCATGAGCTGTCTCAAAAAAGGTTCGATGAATTACGCATTCACAATATTACGGCCATTTGCGGGGACGGCCTTAAAGGCTGGCCGGAGCAGGCACCGTTCGACAAAATCATAGTTACTGCCGCTGCTTTTGGTGATCCTCCTGTAGCATTGATGGATCAGCTTAAGGTGGGCGGGATTATGGTTGTCCCTATTGGCGACAATGTCTCTCAGTCTTTGTGCAAGTATCGCAAGGAGTCCGAAGATACTTATGCCAGAAAAGATCTTTTTGAAGTCAGGTTCGTACCATTATTGCCTGATGTGGCAAATTATAAGGATTACTCGCAGAATGAACTGGAGGAAATGACCGGATGAACCGTCGATGCGTCCTTGCGGCATTACCTGCATTACTGCTTTTGACTTCATGCCTTACCAATGAAGGTCAGCAAAAGGTCCCGGCTAGTATGTATGGTGCATCAGCCGGAGCAGGGAGCGCAGGTGTTCATACCGTCAGTGTGGGTGAGACACTCTGGAAAATTTCACAGCGCTACAAGATGTCCATGAGGGACATTATTAAAGCCAACAACCTTAATGCTCCATATATGCTGGATGTTGGCCAACGCCTGGAACTGCCCCCTCCCCGTGAATATACAGTCAGGATGGGTGATACTCTTTATGGTGTGTCAAGACTGTTTAATGTCAGTGTCAATGATATTGCCCGCATCAACAATCTTGATGCGCCTTATACACTGGCACCGGGACAGGCCCTGCGCCTGCCATCGGTAGGTGGCGATGTGCCTGAACCAGTTCAGGAGGCGCGGGTTGCCAGATCTTCGTCTGCACCTCAACCGGGTCAGAAACCTGGTACGCAAATGGTTTCGGCAAAGCAGACGCGTGCCGGGGCGAAAAAGCCGGTAACCAAGGCCCCGCCGCAAAGATCCGGGAGCCGGTTTAAATGGCCGGTATCCGGAAAAATCTTATCGACTTATGGCCCTAAAAAAGATGGCCTTCATAATGATGGTATCAATATCAAGGCTCCTAAAGGCACACCTGTGAGAGCGGCAGAGAACGGAGTTGTCGTGTATGCGGGTAATGAATTGCAGGGGTACGGTAATCTGGTGCTTGTGCGTCATGAAAATCGATGGATGACTGCTTACGGGCATCTGGATAAGTTCATGATAGAACGCAGGGAAACTGTAAATATGGGGCAGACTCTCGGGACGGTAGGAGCCAGCGGTTCAGTAGATACACCACAGCTTCATTTTGAAATCAGGCGCGGTACAGAAGCTCTCAATCCGAAACGTTATCTGGAATAAGAATTATGTTTGATGCTTATCGGCGGAGTAGCTTTTCTTGGCATCGCAGTTTTAATTCTCATCTGGCGTTTTAAAGGCAGTAAAAAATATATCGAGCAACAAGGCGAAATCGTCAGTGTAAGAGCTTCAACTTCAAAGAGAAGTAACAATAACAGGTCACGAATTTACTACCCAACCATCCAATACAAATCGCCGAATGGTGAAATGCTCGAAATTGAAACAGGCTTCGGAAGCTCGATGTTAACAAATAAAATTCCGGGGACTAAAGTGCCGATATTAGTAAACCGGGATAAACCTGAACAGATCAGGCCCAGATTTGCTGGTGTTTCTGTGCTGGTGACAGCTACTATTTTTGCTATTCCCGGAATGATTTTAATTTGGGTTGCTTTTTACCAGTTATAGCTTTTCGATTTTTACAATTCTATTCTGGGGGGATGTTATGTAGGAGGAGAACTTGCCTGGCTTGAGAAGAATGGTCTGCGGGCTGCGGGTGAGATTACACGAGTCGAGAGTGTCTATAATTCATCCTCCGAGGGAAGTGGATATACATACTATCCGTTTATACAGTTTACTACTAATTATGGCCAGTCTGTTGAGTTTCGCAGCAATACTGGCTCAAATCCTTCCACGTATCGCGAGGGGGACGCAGTGACGGTTCTTTACGACCCGGAAGATCCCCGTGCCAGAGCGCAGATTGATAGCGGGTGGCTCAACTGGATCCTGCCCGGTGCGTTGTTCGGGGCGGGTGTTCTGATGCTGTTTTTCCTGTTTCACACAATATCTGGAGTATTATCTCGCAGGCGTCAGGTTATATGATTACAAAAGAATTTTTATTTCATGCCTGCCTGCCAGATGCTGGATGAATTGCCACGCAACCCGGCCTGAGCGTGATCCGCGTGAAGACGCCCATTCTAGGGCCTGACGGTGCAGGATGTCTTCTTTAGTTGGTATGCCTATGGCATCTGCGTACCGGTTTACCATTTGAAGATATTCCTCCTGTGAGCAAGGATAAAAGCCGAGCCACAGCCCAAACCTATCAGAGAGGGATACTTTTTCTTCGAGGCTTTCTGCCGGATGAATTGCCGAAGACCTCTCATTTTCTATCATGGCCCTTGGCATAAGGTGTCTGCGGTTAGACGTGGCATAGAAAAGCACGTTATGCGGGCGAGCTTCTACACCGCCTTCCAGTACGACCTTCAGAGATTTATAGGTGCTGTCATGCTCATCAAATGATAAGTCATCACAAAAGAGCAGAAATCTTTTTGTTTCTTCTTCTCTTAATAAATCGAGCAATTCGGGCAGTGTGGTAATATCTTCGCGAAAAATTTCGATAAGAATAAGCGGTGTTTTAGCTTCTTTGACAACGCGTGAATGAATTGCTTTTACCAGAGAGCTCTTTCCCATTCCTCTGGCACCCCAGAGCAGGGCGTTATTTGCACTGAAGCCTTCGGCAAACTGTCTGGTGTTTTGCATCAGGGTATCTGTTTGTTGTTCCAGTCCCACTAGCATATCAAGAGGGATTGCACCCGTGCTGCTGACCGATTTCAGCCGCATATGCTGCGGTTGCCAGACCCATGCGTTGGCGGCTCTCCAATCGGGGGACTGCGGTTTTAATGAATTCGTTTGCCGCTCAAGAGCATTGGTTATTCTTTCCAAGTGTAGCATCATTTCTGCGGGAGACTTTTCACTCATCTATTTCTTGCCTTTGATACACAGCGCGTTATAGTCCGCATAATAATCCAATAGTGAAGGAGCATGCTACCATGTTTATATCGCAAGCTTATGCAGCAGCAACCGAGACCGCAGCCACAGTTGCGGGGCAGAGCCCCGGAGCATGGGAAGCTTTCGCCTGGAATATGGGGCTTGTGCTGATTTTGGTGGTGCTCTTTTATGTACTTTTAATTATGCCACAGCAACGTCGTTTCAAGGAACACAAGTCTATGCTGGATTCTCTGAAAAAAGGTGACGACGTTATTACAGGCGGTGGGCTCGTCGGCAAAGTTGATAAAATTAATGATGAAAACGAAGTCGTGGTTGACCTTGGCGGTATGAAAGTGACTGCCTTGCGCTCAACTCTTCAGACTCGCGGCGGCGTGCTTAACCCGGATGTTACTGAAGACAAGGGTAAAAACGGCGAACAGGATAACAAAAAGACAAAAAGAAGAAGCAGGTAATTTATGGTTTATCTGGCCCGATGGAAAATAATTGCAATTATAGCAGTCTGCGTACTGGCAGTACTTTATAGCATACCTAACGTCCTGCCGCAGCAGGCGCGAAACTGGATGCAGGAAAATCTCCCCGTATGGATGCCGACACAAACAGTAAATCTGGGACTGGACCTTCAGGGGGGCTCTCACCTTTTATTGCAGGCTGATATAAAAAGTGTCGTCCGTGAACGTTCCGAAAGCCTGGTACAGGCTGTTCGTCCCGAGCTTCGGGAAGAAAGAATCGGCTATTCCCGGATAGCAGCATTGCCACAGGGTGGAATACGGGTGAATCTGCGTGATCAGGATCAAGC
>CAZJRT010000212.1:0-3853 GCA_964548445.1 uncultured Pseudobdellovibrionaceae bacterium | reverse complement strand
AGCGTTGAAACACCATACATTATGCCGGAAATTCAATTCTTAGAACTGACCAGCAGCTGATCTCTTATGTAATTAATGCGATTTTGGGCTGCTGCAAGTAACTTGGATTGTTTGTACGAGCACTTTCCCATGCCGTTTCCATCGCAACAGCCCACTGGTTGTCTGTCAGCAAAGGTCCCATCCCCGCAGAGCCGCCCGCAAAAATGCCGTCTATCCCGGCATCTAGGAATCGCCTTATAACAGCACGGAAAGCAGATATGTCAATGTTCTCTTGACTATCAACGAGAGTAATGACTGGCACTATAACTCCTTTAATGTTCTCGTAGGAATTCATAGAGGCTTCTACTTCTTCAACAATTTTCTTCTAATTCTTTTCTTTTTCCGATTCACTCATTCCATATGAATAAGCGGTATCATACAAAGCGACTATGTTTGACGTGGGCACATCAGTTTGCAGTATATGACTGGGAGACAATATAAATCCGCCGCCACGCCCAAAAATATCAATCATTTGCCTGACAGTACTAGCTACCTCATTACTATCTGAATTTGGCAAAAGATATTGGGTATCTATACTTCCGTGAAAGCAAATTTTCCCACCATAATCAGCCATCAGAGACTCCGGATTCATGTCTTTAGCGGTAACTTGTATAGGATCAAGAATATCAATACCCAAATCGATTAAACGGCCAATAAGAGGCCTGATGCTGCCGCAAGAATGAAACATTACCTTCACATCATAGCTATGAGCCATTTCGACAATTCGCCTTATTCGTGGAGCTAGATACCGTTCAAACAAGTTCGGACTCAACAAAAGCCTATCCTGCATACCAATATCATCAGCTATGCGGAGAATATCTATATGACCATTAGTTGCACTTATCAATCTCTCGAAGTATTCAATATAAAAATCGGTAAATTTATTAAGAATAAAATCTGCGGTTTCGCTATCGGTCAACATATCAACAAGAAGATTGTCCATCCCTCTTAAAAATGTAGCATGTTGCCAGAGACTCACGCCCGATGCCATCAAAGCAAAATCACTCCAGGGCCTGATACTTTGATCAAATCCGTTGAAATCAAACCAATCCACCTCAGGCCAGGCATGCTCACTTAACTGCTCAAGGGTATGATTAGCCAGCGGAAAATCACAATACATCTGTTCTTTTCCCGTAGCCGTTTGTTTTTCAACTGTTATCATGCCCCAAATGTTTTGTTTTTTAGCTCCAGGCAGTTCTCTAACAAAAGGAACAGGACCTTTATACACTGGCTCAATAACGCCCCGCAAATCCAAAATGTCCACATGTAACCGTTCGAGCAAAGCTCTATGCGATGAGACTTCAAGATCTTCAATCAACCTTTGCAAAGTTGGTGGATTTGCTGAAAAATCCAACGGAACTCTGTCAGGCTTTTGCTTGTTAATGGCTGTTTTTACTCTGTCTTTGCCTGAAGTATCTATTTCCATGATCTTTTTAACCCATATATTCACAAATTTTACTCAACATCCTTCTATAAGCATTCAATATGAATTGCTATTCAGGGTTATTCACAGCTCATCTAACTCAGGCTTTTGCTGCTCATTAAGCTCAGACCTTATTTCGTAAATATCTTCGGGCAATTCACCGTTACCTGTAAGTTCACCTTCCAACAGCCAGCTAAGATTGAATCTGGCTATCTGTCCATCAGAATGAGGCCCTCGAGGGCCGCCTTCAAACTGCAAATAAATCCAGCCCTCACTCGGTGTGCCCGGCCGGCCTGCTGCTAAAGATGAGTATGCAAACGGGCCTTCATAGACTAACCGCTTGATGGGCCAGCTCCTGCCGCCATCAAAACTTGCCCAGACTGTGCCGCGTCTGCGTCCGCTGAACCGGCCTGAAAGCTCATGACCTTTATACCTATAAGTATCAGATAATTGATTGTCAACATTGCTGAATATAAGTATATCCCGACTTTTCACAGGTAGCCGGGCCAGACCACCCATAAGTCCGTATACCATATCCTGTGGGCCATCAGGGAGTATATTCATAATCCGCCAATCATCCCAACTTTCACCGCTGTCATAACTCCAGGCAAAACGCCGCTTAGTGGGCTTGGCACTTTCTTTGGGTGTTGCATTAATACGCGAGTCATAAAGTAAACTGCCATCAGACAGCTCTGCCACCGAGCCTTCTCCGGTTCTTAATTCTGGAAAAGGTGCCGTAGGATACCAGTTCTGCCCTCCGTCATCGCTGTAAATGGCAGTATTATAATTATCTGGGCTTCCATACACACGAGCCGGCCGCAGCAGGCGTCCGGAGTTAGGTCCATGCTTTAGGGATATACCCGCCTCGCACATGTGCAGCGAAGGAACTTTACCATTAACATCTTCATGAATAACAACATCATCAACTTTTTGCCAGGTTTTGCCATCGTCTTGGCTGCGATACATAGCAAACGGTGCAGGTGGGTGGCCTTCTTCAATAAAAACCAGAATATCCCCCGTGGTCTCATCGACGGTTACGCCGCCGGCATGTATACCTCTTCCGACTTCAATTTCCGGCCCCCAACTCCTGCCGCCATCCTCGCTTCGACGTACCCTATAATTTTCTTGAGACCATGTCGCAAGCACCGTACCTTCGGTAGTTACCACGACATTAGGGAAACGTTCACCTTCAAATAATTGCTTTATTTCCAGAGATGGCTCCCGCATAAAGGGCTCGAGCGTCCCTTTAGCAGACTTATCAGCAACGGTTGCTGCGCCAGCCTGCGAATATGCTTGCCGGTCATCCATTGCGTTGAAATCACAACCGCTAAGCCAGGCCGCTTCGAATATGAACAATATTACCAACCAATGCATTTTAACCTTTTTCACTGGACTCACAAACAAGCTCCTTTGGGACTTCAGTTTTACTTATAATATTTATGCGTTTCTTTGACTCTTCCGAGAGATTACATAAAGGCTGCAAAGTAGCTCCTGAGTCGATCTTAAGGGAATGAACGCTATACATGATCCCGGTCATGCGGTTATCAGGGCTTCGCGGCAGTGGTTAAAGTGCTGCCATGCCAAAAACTGAGAGGCAACAATTCTTCTGAGGTATCATAGATAGGGCGTTTACCATTTTTCATTTCGTGTAAAACTTTAGCTGCTTTCTTTCCAAGTTCAACGGCATCAATAGTAACAGAACTTATACACTCTCGCATATATCCTACACGTCTTAATTCACCATTACCTATTATTGAAAGGTCTTGCGGCACTCTAACATCCAGTTCCTGCGCTAACAGATACGTTATTTCTGCTTCATTATCGTCATTACAGACAATCGCAGTAGGGGGCTTCCTTGCATTCAGCATCGATTTTAAGGCATTTAGTTTTTCTTCTTTTTGGGTCTGTCCGAGTCTGGTTCCAAAATAGATGAACTTATCCGGAAGATCAAAACCGTGTCTTTGCATTGTTTTCCGTATACCCTGTTCAATTGCTCGCGAAGACTGGTATTTATAACAGGCGAAGTATCCTATTCTCTGGTGCCCCCTGCTGATTAATTCTTCTGCCGCTTTATGACCTACCTGTTCAAAATCCCATCTTACCACTGGTGCCGATATATCCTTGACCTTTCGCATGCAACAAACCACAGGAATTCCCTGCTTTTGAAGTAACTCGATTTGGTGTGGTGGCGTTTCCATGGAAATACTGGGCACCAGTGCAATCCCGGAAATCTGTTCGTTTAGTAACTTTAGTATAATATTTGCCTGATTTCCTATGTCAAAATCCGTGTGTGCAATTATTACTTGATGTTGTAATTGGCCGGCTTCAGCATCGAATCCTTTCAGCAGGCACGGATAAATATTTCTGTGCAATTCGGGAAGTATGACTCCA
>CAZJRT010000211.1:0-3856 GCA_964548445.1 uncultured Pseudobdellovibrionaceae bacterium | reverse complement strand
ATACCCAGCTTACGCGCATAAGTTCTTGGTTGGGGGCATTTGGTCTGATGTATCGCTGGTAAATGTCTCTTGTAAAAAATCCGAGGGTCATGTTAACGATGGTATCGAATGTTGACATGCTTGCGGCAATAAGAGCTATAAGTATCATGCCGCTAAAACCGAGAGGGATCTCATAGAGAATCACCGCCGGCAAAATTCTTTCCGGATGTATATTCCCATGAAAGCTTACGAGATTGAGCTTGGATATCCAGGCCTGGCCAAGGACCTCTTTGAGTTGTGCCACTAACCTGGCATGGTCCGACGGGTGATTGATAACATTACTGATCGCTGTTATCCATTGACTTTCTTTAATATCGGGAAAATGATCATGAATCAGTTGCGAAGCGAGGGCAAGTTCTGAATGGTCCGCGAAGAGATCTCTGACAAGTAATAAACCGAGAATAGCAAAGGCGAGCATAAAAGGCCATCTGAACATAATTGTGGCAGCCCGCAGGAAGGATAATGTGCCGCACTCACGGTCGTTACGGGCCCCGAAATATATTGGCTCACCGCCCGTACCCATTCCGCCAAAAATATTTCTTAGCAAGTAAAAACCGCAGAAGACAAGAAGGTTTTCATAAACTTTATATCCCTGGGGCATAGAGGTCTTCAGTTGCGGGGTGGCGCTTAGCCACTGACTGTTGCCGGTTACCTCTTCTGCAACGGCGGCAAGGTCCATATTGAAGCTTTTTATTACAGCCAGGCTCACTATACCGATGACACTTATAAAGACTATTCCGGATTGAAACACGTCGGTAAATACAACACCATAAAAACCACTGGCCAGAGTATAGATTGTTGCTATCAGGATCAGAATGACCGAGCACATAAACGGTGAAAAAGGTAAAAAGACCGAAAGGAATATCCCCGCGCCTTTGATCATATACGCCAACAGGCCGACGGCAGTTGCGAATTGAGCAATTGCCATAACGATCCTGGCAAACTGGCCGCCAAAACCTTCTCCGAAGCGATAAACCATCCACTCGGCGACAGTAATACAGCCGCTGCGTCGATGCCATTTGCCGGTCCAAAGCAAAATGACCGGCAGGATCAAGACCGCCCCGCCGCGGAACTCCACGAACAGACCTCGCGGTCCAAGCATGAACAAAAAAGAGGTGATCATTACCGTGCCGGTAACATCCAGCCAGGCAGCCATTCCGGAAAGGCCAAGGGCCCACCACGGTAAATTTCTTCCCCCAAGAAAATAGTCCTCGATGGATTCTGATGCTCTTTTTTTCAGATAAACACCGAAGCCAACCAGTATTAAAAAGTATATCCCAATTACCAGGTAATCGACAGAATTAAGGTTTCGCATCCGATCTCCTTACCGGCCCCGGCAATGCTTTATGGTATTTTTGAAAGGTCAGGGAATAAATTCCAGTGTTACAATTTTTCGGGGTTGCAGCTCGACTTTGCACCAGAGTTCACTATCGAACGCGAGGTCTTTTCTAGGTACCTCCTCAAGCGTTACCTCTCGCACAGCGCTCCAACTCTTGTTCGAGCTGCCGGCGAGTGTCGAATTCCTTTTGAGAAGTTCCACCGGCGTTCGCCTTTCCGATGGCACTTTACCCCGGTTCAGCCGGATTTTAGCCGACACACTTTTTGAGCAGGGATTGAGCAATCTTACTATCCAGCCTCCTGATGATTCACTGAGTTTGATCCCGCTGATACTGACATCCGCCGAGTCGATCTCAAGGAAAGACCTGGTAGCCGGTTCGGTGCCGTGCTTTGTCGGTGCCAATTGTGCAGCCAGCATAGGTAAATTGAATTTCTCGGTGGCGAACCACAAGTCCGCCTCTTGCCAGTTTCCTTTATGGGGCATGATCGCGTAATGAAATTCATTGATACCTGGACACTGGGAGCTTTTGTCAATGTCGCTGTAATCAGCCCATTCGGTAGCTGCGCACAACTTCAGCCCGAATGCCCGTATCAGCGTGATCCTGAGTTGCGGTTTGTCGGATTCTGTAGCTTCATAGGCCTTCAAACCTTCGTTAAGGATTGCCAGACCATTTTCACCGTCGCTGATGTCGATAAAAGAGTTCATAGGCTGTTCGGTCTGCGGCTGTTCGCGAAGATCAGGATCTTTTGGCAGGGAGACACTTCTTGTAACCACATCGAACTGGCTCTGAACATCAACCTGACGAGATTTTATCCCGGCCGGGAAAGCAACCTGCAGATAATGATCTTGCACGGTATTGTCCACCCTGCTTGTAATATCAACCCACTTGCTGTCCCTTCTGAGGGTAACGGTATTGACTATTTTTACCGTCTTGAATTCATCGGTTCTTCCCTTGTTATCAATCCTTTTTTTAGCAGGAAGCTGCCAGAGAATTTCAACTTTAAATGAGGCTTCCAAGTACCCATCCTGAACGAGGACAACTCTTGCATTTTCATTCAGGGTTGTGAATGTCTGGATATCTTCTCCAACATCGTGTTCCCAGGGGTTGCCCAGCTCGGCGGTATCAATAAAATAGCCCATCCGGTCATAGATCTTTGCGGTTTTCTTGTCCGCGATTGTCAACGTGCCGTTGGAGTTGACAGTAACGCGGATATTTTCGTTTTCCAGGGTTTGCGGGCCGGTTACCATACTGGCAGCATATCCGGGAATCCGCTCTTCAACCGGCCTTAACATGAACGTTCTGTATCCCATCCCGGGAACCTCGGGCACATGCATTTTGATATCGTATCTGGTGGTGTATATGATATTGACACCGTCGTTAGGCGTCTGGACGTATTGATAGGAATTATCACGGACTTTGCATACCTGGATATCAATCGCATTCTGCTGTTCGTCGATTATCTCGAATCCCGAACAATTCCATTTTTCCGGGACAGCTACCTCTACAGTCATAACTTCACTTCTGGCAACAGCAGAAGGATTGTAGACTACAACGGCGATATCATTTACAGAGCAATTTGAAAGATCTATAGAGCCTGTAATATTCATCAGGGCATTTTCCATAATGCAGTTTGATATCTCCCTGCTTTGACGGAACCTGTGCTTCATATCCTCACCGACGATGCCTCTGCTGCAGCCCCCGATTGAATCGTGCCCGTGATTTTTGAGAAGGTAACGGTATGCAAGTTCAATGAATGAGCCGGGATAGTCTGCACCCAGCATACTTGCAAAAGCCGCCAGCGGCTCAGCATAATCGATCAACGCTCTTTCGGTTTTGAAATTATCCTGCTTTAAGTCCATTCTTGCCGAACATATCCATCCGAGTAAAGGACTTGTACTTGGGGAATCAGAGTAATTACGCATTTCGCCGGTAACTTCCGGCAGACCGGGCGAAACAGAATCTATAACTGCCTGCTGAAATTCTTCGAAGGTGCTGTGGAATACATCGGCCTGATCGCCAAGGGCCTCGTTGCTGTCAGCGATCAGAGCCGTTTCGCGTATATCGGGACAGGATGAATCGTGCCCGCAGGACCAGAAGCGGTGCGGCGTTGACCAGTCATCATCCTGTTCTCTGATCGCCTGGAATGCCCTTTTTCTTACCTGTTCCCTGTGATACTTAAAAGGAGGATGCGTGTATTTAATATCTATGTCGGTGAATTCCTTGTTCATCAGCTTGAAAGGGCCGTATCCGCTTGCCCAGTCAACTTCACGGTCATTTTCATCGTCGACATTCCAGTAAACAGGTCGCTGAAGTACGTACCAGACATTATAGCGGGGCCGGCATCCGAGCCTCGACGCCAGGATACGGGTGCCATCGGTCCCCTGCCAGATGTATTCTGAACGCGGCGCCACACGCGTGTTTACACCGCGGTAAAATGCCGTCATATTAATGCCGAAGCCTTTATATATCTGCGGCAT
>CAZJRT010000210.1:0-3864 GCA_964548445.1 uncultured Pseudobdellovibrionaceae bacterium | reverse complement strand
ACACATACCAGTACGGACCCGCATTGCAGAATGGGCGGCCAGCAGAGCTGCTCCTGTCATTTCAGGGCCACCAGATATCACCAGATGACCAAAATCGTATTTATTATCAGCCAAGGATTTTCGGCGTAATCGATGCTGCCAGAGTAAAGGGTGATTTTCATATGCTGCTATTCCCGTACGGGCGAGGGTCTTGTCACTGATACCAATATCATGAATAGCGGTAGGGCCGCTAAGGGCCATGCCTGGCATTAATACATGACCGAGTTTCTTTCTAAAGAAAGTCACTGTCATCGAGGCGTCAAGCGTATCCTTATCCGCTTCGCCAGTATCTCCATCAATACCGCTTGGAATATCGACTGCAATTACGGCAGATTTCATTTGTTTTATTTCTCGAAACAGCCTGGTCACTTCTTCTGGCAGTTTGCCAGAAAATCCGCTGCCGAAAACAGCATCGATAACTACTTCATCTGATTCTGGATTGGTTTCTGTAAAAGTAAGAATGTGATCGTTCCAGTCACTTGCAGCTTTGGCTGCGTCTCCCTTTAAGTTCTCGATCCCTTTTAAACATGATACGCGGACATTCCAGCCGCGCTCTTTTAGAATTCTGGCAATAACGAAGCCGTCGCCGCCATTGTTTCCCGGGCCGCAAAGTATCAAAGCTTTATGATTGGCTATATATTCTGTGATTTCGTCGGCAACAGCTTTTCCGGCCTCACACATTAGCGAGTAACCCGTCGTTCCGTTTTCTACAGTAATACGGTCGGCCTCTTGTATTTGTTGCGTGCTTAATAGTTCAACAGGGAAAATACGGGTCATTTTTCAATCAATTAAATGGGATAACTATTATTTTAGAATAGTCGTTGCGTTTTATTATGCAAGAAAACATGAATGGTAATGGACAGGAGCGACAGTGTAATGAACGAAAGTTCTTGCTTTGCACCGGCTTTACAGCGGTTTTTCTAACGTCTAAGGTTATTGGTGAATGATGGTGAAGGGGAAAATGGGGCGGCTGATGGGGATCGAACCCACGACAACTCGGACCACAACCGAGTGCTCTACCACTGAGCTACAGCCGCCATTAGTGGTCTATTGAATGCCCTATATTATCGATAGAATCAAGTCTAATATTGCCAGCGAATTCATGGAAATAAAGCTTGTAGAAAATATTCGGCCATTAAATGTAATTTGCTAGTTGAAAATTGCATGGCCGATATGCTATTTAGTCATATCTCTTTGTTCTAACCACTTATGCCTCGGGGGAAAGATGTCCGAAAAACCTTTATCAGTAAAGAATGCCGCTGAATTGTTGAAATATATTGATGATGAAAACATCCAGTATGTTGATTTCAATTTTACCGATGTACGCGGTAAATGGCAGCACACGGCCCAGCATGTGAACACGATAGATGAAGAAATGCTGGAAGAAGGTATTTTCTTTGACGGATCATCTATCTCCGGGTGGAAGGCGATCAATGAATCCGATATGAATTTAAAGCCGGATTTGCAAAAGGTAATGGTTGACCCTTTCGCAGCTCAGCCGACAATCAAAATTTTCTGTGATGTTTATGAGCCGATTGATGGCAAACCATATCATCGCTGTCCTCGTTCTATTGCTAAAGCGGCCGAGCAATACCTGAAAGCATCAGGCGCCGGCGATACAGTATTTTTTGGACCGGAGGCTGAATTCTTTGTCTTTGATGATGTTCGCATCAACATGGAAATGAATAAAGTAGGTTTTGCGATTGACAGCGAGGAAGCTCCATATAATTCCGGCCGTGAATATGTTGAAGGTAATCTTGGTCACCGTCCAAAAATTAAAGGCGGTTATTTTCCTGAAGCTCCGGTAGATAGCCTCTCAGACATTCGTGCTGAAATGTGCAGTGTCATGTCAGTAATGGGTGTTCCGGTCGAAAAACATCACCACGAAGTGGCTCCAGCTCAATGTGAGCTGGGTATAATGTTTTCGCCGCTGGTTGATAGCGCTGATAACATCCAGCTTTACAAGCATGTTGTCCATAATGTGGCTGAAGCCTATGGTAAAACAGCAACATTTCTGCCGAAGCCCCTTTATGGTGACAATGGCTCCGGCATGCACTGCCACCAATCGATCTGGAAAGGTGGCAAGCCGTTATTCGCAGGTGATAAGTACGCAGGACTTTCTGATGAAGCACTTTATTATATTGGAGGCATTATAAAACACGCACGTGCTTTGAATGCTTTCACCAATCCTACTACCAACAGCTACAAGCGTCTGGTCCCAGGATACGAGGCACCGGTGCTTTTGGCTTATTCATCACGGAACAGATCTGCTTCATGCAGGATTCCTCATGGTTCTTCACCTAAATCCAAGCGGGTTGAAATTCGTTTCCCTGATCCTACGGCTAATCCTTATCTTGCTTTTGCAGCCATGCTGATGGCGGGCCTTGACGGTATTGAAAACAAGATACACCCAGGTGACGCTATCGATAAAAACCTCTACGAGCTTCCTGAAGAAGAGCTTCTCAAGGTTCCTACAGTTTGTGGTTCTTTGCGGGAGGCGCTGGAAGCTTTACGGGCAGATAATGAATTTCTCCAGAAAGGAGACGTCTTCAGGGTAGATACTCTGGCTGCGTATATCGATCTGAAGTTCGAGGAAGTCGAAACTTATGAGACCATGCCGCATCCGATCGAGTACTATATGTATTACTCAGCTTAAGCGATGTTATTTTACGGGGGCGCTTTTACCGGGCGCCTCCGTTAATTTCTTTCATAAGCTGGCATTCCAGGTCTTATTGATTCCGTTACATACCTGAACACCTCTATGTTCTGGGACCAGGTATAAAAATCATCATCTCTTGAAGGGGTTAACATCGTTACGACGTAGTTATAGTCGCTTTTTTCAGACAAAACGGCAAACCAGTATTCATATCCAAGTGAACGGAAGTTTTCACTTTCCAGTTTGTATACTTCTACTTTCGCAGCCTCTATATGAGGAGCAAATTCATAGCTATCAACTGTCTCTATCAAGGGGCCTATTTTGAAACTGGTGCTCTTCTGAAAGTTCTTGTTGATTCTTGCTATTTCTCTCCCAAGGTCTGTTTCGTTCTTGTCCAGCAGATTCACATCTATTTTTCCGTATAGCCGGTCTTCACCAACCAGATTAAACAAGAAGGCGTTCATTCTTATGATATCGCGAATCATAGGCGTACGCAGTTCCCACGAAAGTGGATAATCGAACTCCACAAGATCCAGAAAGCCGTAAGTGTCAGTGGATTCTGCATAGTCCTTGTCAGGATTTTCAAGTGTAAAAGATTCTACTACTTTCGCCTGTATAGGGCCGTATTCATCAGCATATTCAACTGGTACATAGAATTGTGCCAGAACAATTCTCCGGCCATTGGTCAGAGCAACAGCCCGGACCGAGTAAGGGATGTTATCTTCTATAAGAACATACTGGGCATAAACTCTATCATCGGAAACGGCTTCAAGGCCCTGTAAGGTAAAACCTTTAGTGAAGACGAAGTGTATAAACCAGTTTTTGCCAGTTATTTTGTGTTCCATCTCCATTGCCGAGACAGAAAAACTGCTGCGCATGTCAAGTATAGGCGGGCCATAGTAGCGAGCGATCTCTCCAATCACTTTCTTGCTGAGGAGGAAGTTTCGAAGTCCTACATCTTCAAGAGCTTTCCAGTCTTTAGGGATCGACACGCTAAAAGCCAGATGGGGATCGGCTTCGGGTACAACTTCTACAGACTTTGTCTGTCTGGCAAAATCTTCGTCGCTAATTGAATTGTACTCAGGGAGTTTTGGTATATCGCTCATTTCCAGGCAATACCCCCCGGAAGGTGCCATAATTAATAACGATAAGCTAAATACTAGCAATCC
>CAZJRT010000209.1:0-3880 GCA_964548445.1 uncultured Pseudobdellovibrionaceae bacterium | reverse complement strand
CCGAAGACAAGATCGCTGCTTCCATATTTCAGAAAGTAGTTTCACTGGAAGACAGGGATCTTAAAAAACGAATACAGAAAATTGTTGAAATACTGGTTTCCTGAAACGCAGGTAAGCAGGTTTATATCTTCTTCTTTTCTGTTTCAAGTTCCGTACAGTAGATCTCATAAAGGCACTTTAACATTGTCTGGGCTACGCCATCTTTTATCGAATAATAGATGGTTTGGGCTTCGCGTCTTGTACAGACAAGTTTGTCCCGTCTGAGTCTTGCCAAGTGCTGTGATAGCGCGGACTGACTGAGGCCAATAATCTGCTCCAGTTCTCCGACGTTTTTTTCGCCTTTATAAATTGCACACAAAATCATAAGCCGGCGCTCGTTCGATAAGGCCTTTAACAGATTTACTGCTGTCTTTAATTTTTTTTCAAATTTGATAATATCCATCATTAACCATAAACAATTTTGTCCGATTACAATTAGCCATGAGGGCTTTCAAGCAGACTCAGCTTAAAGTTTACTCTTATAAAAAATTTTACTCTTGAAAGGCGAAATGACCGGCCTGAAGCCAACAGGCTCTTTGTTAAATAATAGAGCGCAGCCTCGTTTATAGCTATTTTCCCACCCGGTTTTCTTCCTCAAACTCTATACTTTTATAGACTAAAGTGAAGTCAGTCTACATTTTTAGTATACAATCTTTCGTGTATTGCAATTAAGTTGTATCTGGAAGGCTGCTTTTTCCTGGTGATTTGCTGGTTACAATCTCCGCGAGTTTATCGGGAAGAGAGCTTATCAGCCAGGCCATAAAAGCCATTGGCAAAGGAAATGCAATGCGGCCACGGTCCTTTTCGATACCTGAGGCTATAATCTTTGCGGCTTTTTCGGCAGGTATCTTAAACGGCATTGCGAAGTTATTTGCATCTGTCATTGGTGATTTAATAAAACCTGGACAAATAACATTCACTTTTATGTTTTTATTTCTGAGGTTGCTTCTTAAGGCTTCGCCGTAAACCCTGATTGCAGCTTTCGATGCACAGTAGGCAGGTGCCCCGGGCCAGCCGCGATAACCGGCAAGTGAACTCATGATCGCTATCTGTCCGTCTTTCCGTACAGTCATAAGCTGTGCAGCAGGCTCAACTGTATTGAGAACTCCTGTAAGATTAACACCAAAGATCTTTCTGGCCTGGTCCCACTCTTCATGGTTGCTGTCGCCAGTCCCTCCGGATATTCCGGCGTTTGCTATGACAAGGTCCAGAGGCCGGAGATTATCAGCCTTACTGATCCATTGAGACATGGCTGCCCTGTTGGTTACATCCAGAAGAGTAGCGTATACTTCGGTACCATTAGCGCTGCATTCTTCTACAATCTTTTCCAGCCTGCCCTGATTTCTGCCACTTAAAGTCAGAATAAGTTTTTTTCCGAGGGTGTTTGAATAATGCCGGGCCAGTGCTGCACCGATTCCACTTGACGCGCCGGTAATTAGAATGTGTTTTGTCATGCTCTGCTCTTCGCGTAAAATTATTTGACTAGAGTAATGGGAAAGAAAATGAATACACAATTAAAAAGACGAGGATTGATGTTAGTGCTTTCTTCACCGTCAGGTGCGGGAAAAACGACAGTCACTCGGGCTCTTCTTAAAAATAATGAAGATTTGATAATTTCAATTTCCTCTACTACCAGGCCTCGCCGCCCGGGGGAAGTGCAGGGTCATGATTATTTCTTCTCGGATATTCCTCAATTTAATTCGATGGTAGATAACGGCGAAATGCTGGAATACGCAAAAGTATTTGGTCATTACTACGGTACGCCACGTGCGCCGGTAGAAGAAGCTTTGGCCGCAGGGAAAGATGTAGTGTTTGATATCGATTGGCAGGGGACACAGCAACTGAGTGAAATCGCCCGTCAGGATCTTGTCACAGTTTTTATTCTTCCTCCTTCTCATGCAGAGCTGGAACGTCGTCTTCGGGCAAGGGGGCGCGATAGTGAGGAGGATATCCGCCACCGGATGGAGAAAGCATCCGACGAGATGACGCACTATCTCGAGTATGACTACGTGCTCATTAACAATGATATTGATGAGACCATTGAAAAAGCCCAGCTTATTCTGGATGCTGAACGCCTGAAAAGGCATCGTGCCATGGGTTTGTCCGACTTTGTAAAGGGCTTGAAGCAAGGGATTTAATTCATTTATCTTTATTAGCAACAAGTCTGGCAAGATCTATATATGCACTAACTGGTAAATTTTCGGCTCGAGCTTCCGGGTTAATGCCTGCCTGTTTGAAGAATTCTGAATATTCCTTCATTGAAGATCGGACCATCTTCCGTCGCTGACCAAAAGCTGCGGCGGTAATCCTTTCGATTAAAGGAAAAGGCGGATGGTCTTCATTCATGTTCTTTGGTAATAAATGGATTAGTGTTGAGGTTACTTTTGGCGCCGGTGTAAAGGCCTGAGGGGGAATGTCAAAGCAGCATTGAGCATTACAAAGCCACTGGGTGAGTATTGATAGTCGCCCATAGGCTTTGGAACCTGGAGAGGCGCATATACGATCAGCAACTTCTTTCTGAAAGAGCAGGGTCAATCCACTATATACGCCGGGATCCTGATATATCTCGGCAAGCCAGCCGGTAAGCAGTGGCGTTGCTATGTTATAAGGCAGATTTGCCACGATTGCCCTTGAACCGCCAGGGGCCAGTTCAGGCAATGTGATCTTAAGTGCATCGGCTTGAATAATTTCAAGTCTGTCTCCTGCAGCCTTTTCCAGAGAGTGCAGTGCTTTTACTGCCCGGGGATCATATTCTACAGCATATACTTTTTTTGCGTCGGTCTTGAGGAGGCTGCGGGTCAGACCGCCTGGGCCGGGTCCTATCTCTATTACATTTGTACCAGTTAGATCTCCGGCGGCTCGGGCGATTTTGTCTGTGATGTTAAGATCAAGCAGAAAATTCTGTCCGAGGCTTTTTTGAGCTCGCAAGCCATTATTTGCAATAACTTCGCGAAGCGGCGGTAGCTGGTCTGGATCAAACACGATTTTCTATGAATGCAGCAGCCTTGAGGTCAAGCAAAAGCCTTTGTTGCAGGCGATCAAGTCTTTCCATACCTATCTGATTTAAAAGATAATCACGAGGAGGAATGGTCTCGTCGGTGATTTCGCGTTTCTTTCTAAGTGCGAAGATATGATAACCGGAAGGGGAGCGGACAGGTTCACTGATAGTTCCTTCTTTCATAGAAGAAATGGAAGAAGCGATTTCTTCTGGTAGTTGGTCCGCCTGTATCCAGCCGATGTCTCCGCCTTGAGATGCTCCAGCAGCTTTTGAGAATTGCTGGGCTACTGCCGGGAAAGGTGCTCTGCCTTCACGGATTTCTTTTGCAAGCTTGTTAGCCAGATTGCGAGCATCGTTTTCAGGCGTTGATTTTTCAATAGGCAGATAGATTTCCGATACAAGATATTCCGTTTTACCTTTGTTGGGCTGAAGACGCCCCAAACGGTCGTCGACGTCGCTTTCTGTCACAAAAATTTTAGGCCGGAGAGTTTGTTGGACTACATGCGACCAGGCAATCTGTGAACGAATCTGGTCGCGAAGAGTGCGAGTCGAGATTCCTTTGCTTTTGAGTGCTGCTTCAAATTGATCCGGTTTGAGATTATTTTGCCCCGAAATAGCAGCAAATCCTTTGTCGACCTCTTCTTCTGTCGCTATCAGTTCAAGCCTTTCAGCTTCTTGAAGCTTGACCATTTCATCAATGAGCAGACTGATAACCTGTGGGCGAATCCGGTCTTTCATCTCGGCAGTGTCAGGAAGACCGGAAGAAATCATTATCAATTTCATGCGGTCTCGCACTTCTGAATAAGTAATAGCGTCGTTGTTAACTACGACTGCGATTCCTTC
>CAZJRT010000208.1:0-3891 GCA_964548445.1 uncultured Pseudobdellovibrionaceae bacterium | reverse complement strand
TGATATTTAAATATCTGCCTGACAGCTATCACAACGGTCAGCGTATTCCCAGAGCAAGAGAGAAAATGCACTATGCTGCGACGATAGCAGGCATGGCTTTTGCGAATGCTTTCCTTGGGATATGTCATTCAATGGCTCACAAGATGGGTTCGGCATTTGGTATGCCTCATGGTCTTGCCAATGTCTTGTTGCTACCCCATGTCATTAGATATAACGCGACTGATAAGCCAACAAAGCAAGGTTTGCTGCCGGTATATCGTTATCCATTTGTGAAAGGCCGTTATGCCAAAATCGCGGACTTCCTGAGGCTTACTGATGACATCAAGGGCGACGAACAGGACCCTGATGTCCGTAACAAGAAAGTTGATCGTTTAATCGATGCTATCAACGGCTTGAAAGACGAGCTGGAAATTCCAAAAACAGTGCGTGATGCGGGCGTTCCGGAATCGATTTTCCTGGAAAAGCTGGATGAAATGAGTGAACAGGCATTCGATGATCAATGTACTGGAGGCAATGCCAGATATCCGCTTGTGCAGGAAATCAGGGAGTTATATCTGAAAGCTTACTACGGCGAGGAATACTCCTCCAAAGCAGGGACGCCTAAAGAAAAAAGTAAGGCAAAATCTAAAACGGAGGCCGTATGACTGCGAAACCCAAACTAGCTGTATGGAAATTTTCATCCTGCGACGGTTGTCAACTTAGTTTGCTGGATCTTGAGGATGAATTGCTGGACCTGGTTGGAGCAGTTGATGTGGCTTATTTCGTTGAAGCATCACGCGAGATTAAGCCGGGACCTTATGATATCTCGCTGGTTGAAGGTTCGATCACCACTCCGCATGAAGCACAGCTGATCCAGGAGATAAGAAAGGAAAGCAAGTTTTTGATATCAATAGGGGCTTGCGCGACCGGCGGCGGAATACAGTCTCTAAAGAATTTTGCCTCATCCGAAGAATACATCAATACAGTGTATGCAACGCCCGAATATATCAGCACGCTGGAGACATCGACGCCAATTGCTGAAAATATTGAAGTGGATTTTGAATTGCGTGGGTGCCCGATAGACAGGTTCCAGCTTCTGGAAGTGCTGTTGGCATTATTGCAGGGTCGAAAGCCCAATATATCCAGTCATAGCGTATGTATCGAATGTAAGCAGCGTTTTACTCCTTGTGTGATGGTTAAGGGCGTTCCCTGTCTTGGACCTGTGACCCATGCCGGATGCGGAGCGATATGTCCGGCCCATGATCGGGGCTGTTATGGATGTTTCGGGCCGATGGAAACACCGAATACGCATTCTCTTGGAGACTGGTTGCTGGCCAAGGGACTGGTTAAGGAAGAGGATTTGGTCAGAATGTTCAGAACATTTAATGCTGAATCCGAAGAGTTTAAAGAAGCAAGTCTACATTACGAAAGCCGGGTTAAAGGCAAATAGGCGAAAGAATATGACAGATAAAAAGACAACCAGAATTGAAGTTGATTATCTTGCCCGCGTAGAGGGTGAGGGCAACATGTATATTGAGATTGAGGAAGGACAGCTCAAAGAGCTGCACTTTGGCATACATGAGCCTCCCCGGTTTTTTGAAGCTTTCCTTAAAGGTCGCAAATTTACGGAAGCTCCGGATATAACTTCAAGGATATGCGGGATTTGTCCGGTAGCCTATCTCATGAGTTCCGTGCATGCGATGGAAGATGCTCTTGGTACCGAGATCACGCCGTGGGTACGGGAGATGCGCCGGTTCTTCTACTGCGGGGAACATATTCAAAGCCATATTTTGCATGCCTATATGCTGCATGCGCCGGATTTTCTGGGTTACGAAAGTGCTATTCATATGGCGGCTGACTATCCCAGGGAAGTTGAGCTGGGGCTTCAATTAAAGAAGGTCGGCAACGAAATAATGGAAATTATCGGTGGCCGGGCGGTACATCCTATAAACTGCCGTGTCGGAGGTTTTTATAAAGCTCCCTCTAAGAAGCAAATGCGCGATATTATTCCGGAACTGGAAAAGGCGCATGGAATGGCGTATGACGCCTGCAAATGGATTGCAACTCTGCCGTTTCCTAATTTTGATAGGGACTATACATATGTTTGTGTTCATCATCCTGATGAATATGCTTTTAGTGAAGGGCGGATAATTTCCAATCGCGGTCTGGATATTGCTCCGAACCAGTTTAATGACACGTTTGAGGAATATCACGTAAAGCATTCTAACGCCTTACATTGCAGGTTTATATCAGATGGCTCATGTTATCATATGGGACCACTCGCACGTTTCGTTAATAATTATGAGCAGTTACCGGATGATTCTAAAGCTCTTGCGAAAGAGATAGGCCTGGATCGCAATGTGATGAATCCTTTCAAGAGTATTCTGGCCAGAGCTTTGGAAACTTATTACTGCGTTGGCGAGGCGCTTCAAATTGCCAAAGATTATGACCTGCCTGAAAAGCCTTATGTGGATCTGGAGGTTAAGGCAGGCGAGGGACATGCTATGACAGAAGCGCCCCGCGGTGGTCTGTATCACCGATACAAGATCGATGATGAAGGTCTTATCCAGGAGGCTCAGCTTACAATTCCTACGTCGCAGAATCAGGCGATGATCGAAGATGATCTCAGGGATTTCGTGCCGAAGTTTATGCATCTTACCGATGAGAAGCTGCAATGGCATTGTGAGCAGGCCATAAGGAATTATGATCCATGTATTTCCTGCGCCACACATTTTTTGAACCTGACGGTAAAGCGCTCATAAGTTGTCTTCCGGACATTCTCTGATAATCGGGATAGGTAACCGCTTTCGTAGTGATGATGCGCTGGGCCCTTTAGTCGTGGATGAGCTGAAAGCGTGCGGTTTGCCTGCTATCGAACATTCCGGAGAGCCTGCTGGTTTGATGGATGCGTGGCAGGGATATGATCATGTAATTCTTGTCGATGCCGTTTTTTCAGGCGGCGAGCCGGGTACTATTCATTATTATGATCTGACTCAAAAAACGCTCCCGGCAGATTTCGCCAAGCCGACCAGTCATGCCGTAGGAATTGCTGAAGCGGTTGAATTCGCACGTGTTCTTAATAAACTTCCGAAAAAAATCGAGTTTTACGGGGTTGAAGGCAAAGCCTTTGGTATGAGGGAGGGCGAGTTAACTCCCGATGTTACTAAAGCTATGAAGGAGATTGTGACTCAACTGAGCACAAAATTATAATCCCAGAATTCCCTTGAATTGTATTATAGCAACTGTAAAAAGCCCGACCGCAAATCCAGGCCCGGCTGGTATTTGAAGTCCTTTAAGTTTAAGCGGCTGTTTTTTACGAAAAGCCCAATAAGCAGCTCCGGTCATCCCATGTACGACACCAGCCATAGCACCAATTGCCATTGCGAGGAATATTCCTTCGATTCCCAGCCATACACCCCCGGCGCCCATAAGTTTTACATCTCCAAGGCCGAGCGCGTCCTGTTTATAGAGGTGATTGGAAACAGTGCGCACGAAATAAAGTGAAGCGAATCCTGCAATTCCGCCCGCAAGTGCCTGTATAGGCTCTATAAATTGAAAAAGCGTTGTTAGGTGAAAAACTATTCCGCAAGTCAGGAAGCCTAAAACAAGCTCATTTGGAAGCAGGCGGACCTTCAGGTCAACGTAGGATAGAGCAACGAGGAGTATAAAGGCGCCGGCCAGACTAAAATAGGCGAGTACTTCAAGCATGTTTTCAGGTTCCCAGAGTTGAAATTTAATCTATCTTTTGCTTTCCTTGGGTGCAAGCGGCTCTTTTAGCAGTGGAAATGTTTGGGATAACTAGTGATCTCCATTGCCCGGCGAGTTACAATGCGGATAGAGTCTGATTTAGGTTTTTATGCGTAAAAATAGACCTTTGGTTTCATTTCGCCATTCCTATTCACAATTCTTCGG
>CAZJRT010000207.1:0-3908 GCA_964548445.1 uncultured Pseudobdellovibrionaceae bacterium | reverse complement strand
GCAATTCCTTTAATTCTGGTGATGGGATTGATACTGCAAAAGCCTCTGCAGAAAGTAATTCGTCAGTCGATGAATGAAAGCGCACTTAAAAATGCATTGCTTTTTGAGACTATCTCCGGACTTGAAACAATCAAGGTACAGGCAGCGGAAGGGCACACGCAGCGCAACTGGGAAGAGTTATCGGATAAAAGCTCCCGCACTTCTGTAAAAGCGCGCCGTCTTTCTGCTTTTGCTCTTAACTGGGCAGTATTCATCCAGCAGATGACCTCTGTAGGCGTAGTTATTGCCGGAGTGTTCATGATTACGGAAGGTCTGATGTCAGTTGGAGCCCTCATTGCCTGCGTGATTTTGACGGGACGTGCGATGGCGCCACTGGCAACGGTAGCTGGATTGCTGACCCGGCTCAATCAATCCCGCCAAGCGCTACAGCAGCTTGATGAACTGATGAAAAAACCAGTAGAGCGCCCGGCAGGCAAGCATTTTATCTCCAAGCCGGAAGTTCAGGGTCGCGTCGAGTTCCGGGATGTCATTTTCCACTACCCCGGTCAGACTGTCGCTGCTTTGAACAATCTGAGCTTCACTATTGAGCCGGGAGAACATGTCGGCATTATCGGTGCAGTGGGATCCGGCAAGACCACTATAGAGCGCCTGCTACTTAATCTTTATCAACCTGATAGCGGCGCTATTTTGCTGGATAGTACAGATGTGCGTCAGATTGACCCGGGTGATTTGCGTAGATGTATTGGCGCAGTACAGCAAAGCCCTCAGCTGTTCTATGGCTCGGTTCGCGGGAATATTACCATGGGACATGAGAATGCTCCGGAACGTGCGGTTCTGCGTGCAGCCGAAATGTCAGGAGTTATGGAGTTTCTAAGAGAAACCCAGACTGGTCTGGATACGCCGGTCGGTGAGCGGGGAGAAGCTTTATCAGGCGGACAAAGGCAGGCCGTTGCTGTCGCCAGGTCACTTCTTTACGATCCGCCGGTTCTGATACTTGACGAGCCAACAGCGTCCATGGACCCGGCTTCAGAAAACCGTTTGCTGAAACGCCTGCATCGTCTGATCGAAGGCAGAACCACCATCCTTATTACGCATAAGGGCGCAATGCTGGCTCTTGTTGACAAGCTGATACTGATTGATCGCGGGCGTCTTGTGGCCTACGGACCTAAAGATGAAGTAATACGGAAGCTTCAGGCCCGCCAGTACGGCACTCAGGCAGAACAGACCGAAGTTTAAAGGTAACCTCAAATGCAGACCGACGCTAAAGAGCAAAGCATTAATCAGGAAAGCGAATGGGAATCCGTTCGTCAGAGCTGGGCCGCAGACCATGTCGCCAGAGCACAAGCTTACGCTGAACAGTTCTTCATAACCGATGAAGGCCTGCCGTTATCTAAACATATATTGCTTCTCGTGATCATAACCTTTTTCTTCCTGTTTTTTGTCTGGGCTAATTTCGCCAGTCTCGACGAGGTGACAAGAGGTGACGGCAAGATAATCCCCTCCAGTGAGATCCAGTCGTTACAAAGCCTTGAAGGAGGTATTGTCGAGGAATTTTTGGTGCGTGAAGGCGAAGAGGTTAAAGCCGGTCAGCCTTTATTGCAGTTACGTGATATTGAAGCGGCTTCTGACTTGGGATCCAATCGGGCTAGATATCTGGGGCTATTGGCTGTCATTACTCGATTACAGGCTGAAGCCGAGGGCAGAGAAAGTGTGGAATTTTCTGAAGAAGTGATAGAAGGTGCGCCGCAAAGTGTAACAGAAGAACTGAACGCTTTTCGGGCCAACCGGCAAAAACTGGATGGCCAGCTGGAAATCCTGAAACAGCAACTCATCCAGCGGCAGCAGGAAGTACAGGAACTAACCACCAAAACTTCTGACCTGCGTCAGGTTATCAAAATCACCCAGGAAGAATATGACATGTTAGAGCCGCTCGTAGCGCGTGGCTCAGCACCAAAAATTGAATTGCTGCAATTAGAGCGAGCTCTAAAGGAAAAGCAATCCGAACTAAACAGCCTGATAACTGCCCTGCCAAGAGCCAGAGCCTCCGTGCAGGAAGCGCTGGCAAGAAAAGAGGATGCCACATCCACAGCTCAGGCCCAGGCCCAGGCCGAGCTTTCCTCAAAGATGATCGAGATGAAGGCAATAAAAGAGACTCTGTCTGCTTTGAGCGAGCGCAGAACCCGAACAGAAATCAAATCTCCGGTTTCGGGTATTATCAAGGATATCAAGATCAATACTGTTGGCGGTGTAGTGAAACCCGGCGAAGATATCATCGAGATAGTCCCTATGGATGAACAGCTTTTGGTTGAGGCCAGAATCCGCCCTTCCGATATCGCCTTCATTTATCCCGGACAGGAAGCAATCGTCAAAATCACGGCTTACGACTTTTCGATCTATGGCGGGCTTAACGGAGAAGTTATCGATATTTCAGCCGATACCATTATGAACGAAAAAGGTGAGAGTTTTTACCGGGTACGCCTGCGTACCACAGAAAGCCATCTGAGCCGCAAAGGCGAGATTTTACCGATCATCCCCGGTATGGTCACTAGCGTGGATATCCTCACCGGCGAAAAAACAGTTATGCAGTATTTGCTTAAACCGTTTATTAAAACCCTTGATAACGCAATGCACGAACGCTGAGCAACTTTCCGCAGCTCTTGCCAATTTCGTTGACATAATTGTCGGCATCTGCTTTTTTAGCATCCTACAAAAAAATAATCAGCGGAGGTATCCGGATGTCCGGAGTTAAGGGAGATTTCCTTGCAAGTGCAAGGCAGCTTGGTAATGAACTGGTGAATTTCGCATTGGAACGTGGCAAGCAAGCAGGTGTTACAGACGTTCAGATTAGAGTAGCCACGAAATCAGAGCAGCAGTTTACAGCAGAAAAAGAAGGCATTACTGCGGCCTCAGCAGGTGAGCAAAGCTTCACCAGCGTAGATCTTTATGCCGGGGACCGAATTCTTTCTTTCGCCAATAATACTACGGATCCCGATAGGCTCCGCGACACAATAAACAGGAATTTAAGCATAATCCATCTGGTCCCTGAAAATCCGAGCCAAGGATTGCTTGAGCCGGAAAAAATATATAAGGGCCCGCTCGCTGATTTTAATACGGTTGACCGTAATCCCCCATCCCAGGAAGAAATCATAGAATTCGCTAACAGACTGTATACTGCCGGAGCTTCACAGGAAGGGATAATTACCTGTAAGGCACAGATCAGTACAGCAACATTTCAGGCCATAGTCATAGCGACAAACGGGTTAACGCGCGAGGTTCAGGATACGACCTATGGTTCCTACGCCATGTGCACTGCAAAGAGTGGCGATGACAGCCAGTACGGTTTTGATTCGACCTTCGCGAGACATTTCCGGGATCTTCAGTCGGCGGAAACAACCGGCCTGATGGCCGCATACAGAACCAAAGAAAAGCTTGGCGCCGTTACTCCGGCTTCGGGAGTGTATCCAATAGTTATGAGTCCGGAAGCTGCACAGACATTTTTTGGTACTGTCTTCGCAGCAATAGATGGATCAGCAGTCTATAGCAACAACACGTTTTTGAAGGACAAAGTAGGTCAGCAAGTTTTATCTGGGGAAATTACTATTGTAGACGATCCTCGTATAATAAAAGGCTTGCGCTCTAACCAAGTTGATTCATCAGGACAGGAATCTCACCAGTTAACCTTCATCAATAATGGTATCTTGCAGAGCTATAATATAGGACTTGAAGAAGCCAGACTTCTCAAGCTCGATCCGATTGGCCGTAACGACGGGTTCACTAATGTCCGGGTATTACCTGGAAAACAATCTCCCGACGAGATGACTCAGGATATTAAAAATGGAATTTATATTCTCGGTTTTAATGGTGGTACTGCCAACCCGGCTACGAGCTCTCACTCCCGTCCCGCATAT
>CAZJRT010000206.1:0-3912 GCA_964548445.1 uncultured Pseudobdellovibrionaceae bacterium | reverse complement strand
AACACCGCTGCCGCAGCTGGATATCACAGGTTTATTTGTATCAATGCCGGCAGATTCAAGAATTTGTGCCAGTTCTTTGCGACTTTTAATCTTGCCTGTTTTCGAATCAATAAAATGGCTACACGGGATATTTATACTTCCGGGAATATGTCCGGATCTCAGACCCTGTCGGGGTTCTGGAGCATTGCCGGAAAACCGTTCTTCCGAGCGGGCGTCAACTATTAAAAAGCTGTTATTATTCTTTGCCTGTCGAACGCCCTCCAGATCAATAACAAGATCTTTGCACACAGGGACAAAGCTGGCGGGCACAGGAGTATCAGGGAGATGCGAATTAACCGGATAGTTTAAGTCCTCCCATAGACTTAAAGTGCCATTTAAAACCTTTACATTTTCGTGGCCAAAATTTCGAAACATCCACCATACGCGGCATGGTCCCATAGCTATATTGTTCTGGCCGTAAATTACCACTTCATCATCTCTGGAGATGCCTAGCTTCCCAACGGCTTCGGCAAATTCTACCGGTGAAGGCAGCATATGTGGTAAATCGCTGGATTTATCTGCAATCTCGTCAATGTCAAAAAATACGGCCTTACCGATTCTTTTGCGCTGGAAAGTTTCGATGGGGCTGTCTCCGGTTCCGGGAAGGGCAAATGTACCATCTATAATTTTTACAGGCTGTTTGCTGCGCAATTTTTCCAGTAGTTCTTCCGGTTCTATCAGAGCAGACATAAGCTACCTTTCAGCTTTGATCAGTGAAGTTAATTAAACAAATTTAATATTTAGCAGGTTAAACAGTTTCTCGCGAGGCGGCAATATCAACGCTTTAAGAAAAGCTTTTGATATTAAGAGATATTACATACGCGAGTATTAGAGATGAATTTTATTAGTTGGGCAGCGAAAGCATTCCGATTAAATAAGTATTCTAATACTTTCTAAATCCTTAGAAAATTTCCATCAAATGCAATCTTTAATTAAACCCCCATTCTTGCCTTGTTTATCGGTACTGTCGATTTCGGCATGTATATTAACGCCCAGATGAAACTGGAAAATGCTTCGAGAGCGGCTGCAGAATATGTATATCTGCACGGCGGCAGTTCGCTGGATGAGGATATCGCTGCATTCATGGAATTTTATAATCAGGGCGAAACAGCATTGCCCTCAAATGCTGAAATATTTGCTGAATATGTCTGCGAATGTTCTGACGGGTTGCCGATAGATTGCTCTACGGGCTGTGGTTCTGCTGATTATACGAGGAGATATGTAGAAATTGACGTAGAGTCTGCCCATCAAACTTTTTTTCCATATCCTAGTATACCTGACAGTTTAAATCTATCTGGCCGCGTGAGATATCAAGTGCAATGAAAACGAATAAATCAGCTCCATATATACATAAATTTTTGACCGAAGAAGATGGCACGACAGCGATTGAGTTCGGGATTATCTTTCTGGCTTTTGTGATTCTGGTATTCGGTGTTTTTGAGGCGGGCCTGGCCTTTTTAACGAAAAATGCCATTCAATATGCGGCCGAGCAGGAAACGAGGTACAGGATAGCTCAAGAAGATGCCACTAATAATGAATTGCTTGAGATAGTTAATCAATCTGTCTCGGATATGTCTGTGTCACCGACCAATATGACCATCACGGGCCCGACTGTCAGCGCCAATTCTGCCGGTGTGAATTTTATAACAATCAGTATAGATTATCGCTATCAGCCTTTTATTGGCACGCTTTTGCCAGATGCCTGGTCGAACATAACGCTTACGGCAGTTTCCAGTATGCCGGTAAGGTAGCTGTAAAAAACTTTCAGCAATAGGTGAAAATCAAAGAATTGGCCGCCATGAAATTGGCGGCTTTTCTCTCTGGAGGCGCGGACCGGAATCGAACCGACGTACAAGGATTTGCAATCCTCTGCATAACCACTCTGCCACCGCGCCTTACGAGAGATCGAATAGTGTTATAATGGCTTAGCGGATCCAGAGTCAATCAAACTATAAAATGCTGTCAAAATTCCAGAGCAAACATGGAAAGATCTGGATAACTTCTATTTTATCTTTATAATTTAAAGCGATGGACTGATTTTCCATCTCCTCCGAAAGATCTTTCCTGATGATTAAGTATGTGAAAATCCGAAAAAAGATGATTAACGGCCAGTTGAAGGCCGGGGGAATTCGTAACCGTGCTGTTCTTGACGCATTTTTCAATGTGCCTCGAGAGTGGTTTGTTCCCCCGCATCTTGAAAGCATTTGCTATGTAGACGAGGAGTTGGAGACGGATGAGGGCAGGTGTCTTCTGGCTCCTGCTCTGCATGCACGAATGATACAGGAAGTAGATCCGGAGCCGGAAGATGTGGTTCTCGATATCGGCGGCGGCAGAGGATATAGTCCTGCAATCTGGTCCCATCTGGCGAGCACGGTTATTGCAGTTGAAGAAAAAGAGGATTTGCTGGAGATTGCCTCTCGTTCATGGCAGAGAACTGAAAGTTATAATGTTGCCGAATTTACAGGAAAGTTATGTAAGGGTGCTCCTGAATATCAGCCATTTGATATTATCTTCATTAACGGGGCCGTTCCTGAGCCGCCAGAAGAGCTTTTAAATCAGTTGAAAGAAAACGGACGTTTAATTGCAGTAATAACAAAGCGTAACCAACATTATGGCACTGTGGTGAAGTTTACTAAAAATGATGCCGGACATGTATCGTCCTGGAGATTATTCGATGCGGCATGCCCTCATTTGCCGGAATTTATGAATGAGGAGATTTTTGCTTTTTAGGAAAGCAGAGGATTTGAAATGAAAAAGTATCTGGTATTTGTGATTAGTGTATTCGTTATTGCCCTGTTTATTATAGAGGGGGCAGCTCTAGCGCAAGAAGAGGCTGGAGCTAATAAGCAGAAGCTTTCTCTGGAAGAAGTTCTCCGTAAGACATATAAGACTAATCCCGGCATTCTTTCTGCCAGATCTACTCTGCTTGCTGTGTATGAGCAATACCCTCAGGCTCTGTCCGGATGGAAACCTACGGTTTCAGCAAGTACGTCGATTGTTGCCAGTGATATCAAATCCAGACCGGCAAGTGCAGCGGACGGCTCTACTTCAACAGAATTAGAGTTTTCTCTTACTCAGCCGCTTTATCGTGGTGGGCAGACGAAAGCTTCGGCTGATGGTGCATACTATGTGATTATGGGACAGCGCCAGTCTTTGCGGTCTGTTGAGCAGTCAGTGCTGCTTCAGGCAGTTGCTGCGTATATGGGAGTTGTTCAGGCGGAATCTATACTGGAATTGCAGCAAGGTAACCGCGAATTAATAGCCAGGCAACTGGAGGCAACAAAAGAAAGATTTCAGGTAGGTGAACTAACACGGACGGATGTGGCGCAGGCACAGGCTCGTCTTGCCAATGCCGATGCGGCTGTTATTAGCGCGCAGGGGAAACTCAAATCAGCAATTGCCGGATTTGAGCAGATCACTGGAATTGTTCCCGATGGTATTGATCATCCGGAAGTAAATATATTCCTTCCGGATAATTTATCTGAAGCTTTGAAGATGGCTGAAAAAGTTAATCCTTCAGTGGCATCTGCCGAATATGCCTATGAGGCATCCAGAAAAGGAATCAGATCAGTATCGGGCGAACTGTTGCCGCAGGTTGCACTGGCTGGATCATGGAACCGGACTAATGATCCTTCCCCCGGTTTGCTGGAAGAGACAACTTCCAAAATTATCGGCATCAGTGCAACGATACCTTTATATCAGGCAGGATCTGTCAGGTCCCGGATCAGGGAAGCCAAGTATCTTGCCAATCAAAATCTGATGGATATTTCCGATGTGAAGAGATCCGTTAGAGAGGAAGTCATCAGTAGCTGGGAAGATTTGCTTGTTGCCAAAGCAGAAATAACTTCACGAGAAGCGCAAGTTGAAGCTGCC
>CAZJRT010000205.1:0-3939 GCA_964548445.1 uncultured Pseudobdellovibrionaceae bacterium | reverse complement strand
TGATAGCTGTTTCTTGAGCTTCTGAGGTGCGTGGTAAAGCTCGACTTTGTAGCCGTTTTTGCGAAGCGTGCGCGCGGCTTCCGAAGCCGCAGCCCTTTGTTCTTCATTGGGAAGAACCATTAAAATGTCGGCGGGGGAGCAGCCCTTAACAGGCAGCTTGCCTTGCTGGCGAAGCCGGTCGAACAGCCGCGAAAAACCTATCGAAATTCCAACGCCCGGCAGATGTTTGTTGATATAGCCGCTGGCAAGGTCGTCATAACGCCCGCCGGAACAGATCGAGCCGTAACCGGGATCGTCAACGAACACAGTCTCGTAAACCGTACCGGTGTAGTAATCCAGCCCGCGCACAATAGACAGATCAGCCACCACTGCACCTTCGGGCAGGTGAGAGAGCTGGTTCATGACGAAGGAAAGTTCTTCGATGCCCTCATTGAACAAATCCGTCACCCCGGCGGAAGCCGGGGTCCATAGTGAATCTGGTTCTTCGCCATTCGATGGATTCCGGCTTTCGCCGGAATGACGACTGATGATGGTTTTCAGGCATTCCTTTAAGTCACTTGCATGTGAAACCTTAATTTTAGCCAGATCTAACAGCGCATTCGCTATACACTCGCCTTGTTCTTTGCCGTATTGCAGCCGGAGAGAAAGCTTGACGATGGAATCCCTTACAAAATCTTCACCCTGCTTTTCGTATTTGTCGACTGATCTAAGGATTTCAGTGATATATTCAGCCTCGGTTATTTCTAATCCTTCAAGAAATCCCAGCAATATCTTCCGGTTACTAATCCTCAGCTGGATTTTCTCATTCTCCATCCCTGGAAGGCTCGAGAGGATTTCCCAGATAATCGCCGGCATTTCGGCGTCAAAGTGCAGAGGCAGGTGGTCAACATTGATAACGTCGATATCGCACTGGTAGAACTCGCGGAAACGTCCGGCCTGGGGCCTTTCTCCGCGCCAGACCTTCTGCATCTGATAGCGTTTGAACGGGAATATCAGCTCGTTAAAATGTTGCGCTACATAGCGCGCAAGGGGCACGGTCTGGTCGAAGTGCAGGGCGAGCCTTGCTTCCTTGTCGCCTTCTTCCTTATGCAGGCGCTCCAGCACATAAATTTCTTTATCGGTATCGCCGCCTTTGGCTTCTATTACGGCAAGCTCCTCGACCGATGGTGTTTCGATCGAGCAAAAACCGTAGCTCTCAAAAACTTTACGGATATGGTCCATCCAGCGTTGTTCAATCAAGCGCACTTCGGGGAGCCATTCGGGAAAGCCGCTGACCGGCTTGGGTTTGTATATCTGCTTACTCATAGAGATTTTTTATGCGTTATTTCCTAACGCCGCAAGCGTTTCCTGGGATCCAGTTCGAACAGGTCTATTAACTGGGTGGTCAGGGCTTCGGCCAGCATATCCGCATCGGTTATCGTAATCGCTTTGCTGTAATAGCGGGCAACGTCATGCCCAATGCCAATAGCTGTAAGCTCAATTTGTGATTTGTTTTCAATCCATTGTATTATGTTCTTCAAGTCGCGCTCGAGGATATTGGAAGGGTTTACTGAAAGCGTAGAATCATCTACAGGGGCACCATCAGAAATCACCATCAGGATTTTTCGCCGCTCCTGCCGCCGTGCGAGGCGATTATACGCCCACGCCAGAGCTTCGCCGTCGATATTTTCTTTTAAAACACCTTCTTTCAGCATAAGACCGATATTCTTATACGTCCGGCGCCAGGGGGCATCAGCGGATTTATAAACAATATGCCGTAAGTCATTGAGACGTCCGGGTTTTGATGGACTGCCGCTTTCTGTCCAGAGCTGCCGGGAGCGCCCGCCTTTCCATTCGCTGGTTGTGAAGCCAAGAATTTCGACTTTTACTCCGGCTCGTTCCAATGTACGAGCGAGGATATCGGTACTGATAGCCGCTATAGTAATGGGGCGGCCACGCATGGAGCCGGAATTATCAATCAGTAGAGTTACTACGGTATCGCGAAATTCTGTTTCTGTTTCCTGTTTATACGTGAGCTGTGTATTCGGATCTGCGATTATCCGGGACAAACGAGATGTATCCAGTACACCTTCTTCCAGGTCAAACTGCCATGATCTTTGTTGCCTTGCCATAAGGCGGCGATGAAGCTTATTGGCAAGTTTGGTGACCACGCCGTGGAGATGTGAGAGTTGATTGTCCAGAGAAGCTCTGAGAGTGCTTAGTTCTTCCAGATCTGCGAGATCGCGGGCCTGAACCACTTCGTCAAACTGGGTTGTGTAGACGCGATAGAAACCTTCGCCATCCGGAATATAACCTTCAGGCCGCTCAAATACCGGACTGCCAGGACTTTCAGCTTCTTGTAATTCTCCTTCTGAATCTCCCTGATCCAGTTCCAAATCGCTTTGGGTCGGTGCCGGTTCACTGTTTTCCTCTTCTTCCAGAGACATCTCTCCGGGGGAGCTCTCCATTGATTCCGGGCCGCTTTGGTTATCTGCGCCATTTTCTTCTGCGTTTTCCTGGCTCTCCTGTTCTTCTTCTCCTTCAGAGGTTTCATCTTCAAAAGAAAGACCGATTCTTCCAAGAATGGTCTTGGCCTTATTGGTAAAGGCCCGTTGGTCAGATGCGACAGAGGCGAGGTCCGACAAATCCTCTTCAGGTACCTTTTCTTTGATAAGGGGAAGCCATAGATCAGCAATTCGTTTTAATGCAGGAGTCGTCGGGCTGCCAGTCAGCGTAAGCCATGTGAGGGCATGCATTGCTTCAGGCAATGGAATATCTTCTCTGAAATCAGCATCCGTATATCCTTGAGTAGCAAGTCTGTTTTCATGAAAGCTGGTGATGTTCTTTGCAACTCCTGCCATTTTTCTGGCACCGAGGGATTCGCATCTTGCCTGCTCCATAGCATCGAGTGTTAAATCCGCTTCATTATCGGAAGGAAAATTGCTGTGACGAAGATCTGAATTATGGTGGCGCAGCCGCAAGGCTTTCACATCTGCACAACCTCGAACCATTTCAATTTCATTTTCGGAAAGGGCCGGGTCAGCAAGAGGCAGGACGGCGCGCTTGTTATCGTTTTGCCGGTCTTCGGGGCGGGCGGTTGCGCTATAGTCCACCTCAATGTCTTTCAGGCGGGAGATTGCCCGAAACACGGAGGATGTGGCATTTTTAAACTCATTTGCTCGAGTGTTTGTCATGCTTCACAGGTAGATCCCGGTGGAAGATTTTGCAAGTTTTCAGGCGATATCTCCCGGAACTGTGCTCTGCACTTTCAAAAATCTGTCGGGCAATTCTATGCCAAAACAGCGCTGGTAATATTCGGCGATAATTGATCTTTCGTTTTCCTCGCACTTGTTGAGGAAAGATAAACGGAAAGCCATTTCCCGATCACCAAAAATTTCCGTGTTTTCTGCCCAGCTCAATACGGTTCGCGGTGACATCAAAGTTGAGAGATCTCCATTGATAAACCCCTGGCGGGTAAGGTCGGCGAGACTGACCATACGGCTGATATTCTGTTTTCCTTCTTCGTTATCGAATGAAGGTACCTTGCGGATCATGATTTCTGTTTCATCTTCATGTGCCAGATAGTTAAGGGTGGCCATAATGTTCCATCGGTCAAGCTGAGCCTGGTTGATTTGCTGGGAACCATGATAAAGGCCG
The DNA here is from genome assembly GCA_964548445.1 of uncultured Pseudobdellovibrionaceae bacterium. GTDB lineage: Bacteria > Pseudomonadota > Alphaproteobacteria > Micavibrionales > Micavibrionaceae > RZZS01. The sequence continues at coordinate 303 of CAZJRT010000205.1, read as the reverse complement.
CTGGTATCTCCCAGGCCGATAGTGTTGGCCGTAGCGAAAAGACGAAATGCCGGGTGAGGGCGGATAATGGTATTCTGGTCCAGTAGTGTCAGGCGGCCTTCAGATTCAAGTACCCGCTGAATCACGAACATGACATCCGGTCTTCCTGCGTCATACTCGTCAAAGACAAGGGCCACCGGGTTTTGTATAGACCATGGCAGCAGGCCTTCCCGGAATTCGGTAATCTGCTTGCCTTCCTTAAGGACAATCATGTCTTTGCCCACCAGATCCATGCGGCGGACGTGGCTATCCAGGTTTATGCGA
>CAZJRT010000204.1:0-3961 GCA_964548445.1 uncultured Pseudobdellovibrionaceae bacterium | reverse complement strand
CCTCCAGATAGCATCGTGGCTACAAACGCAGCCTGAACCTTGTTTTCAAAGGAAATACCCCCTCCACCTGTCGATAATGGATTGCTTATTTCTTTATTATTCTCTGGCATCAATTTCCCTCCAGGATAATGCCTCATGATATTTGCTGTTCAAATAATTTTCAAATTGGTTTTTGCTTTAACAAACTTTGCCACTTCTTCGGGCTTTGTCCGCCTTTTGTTTACCCCGGATTTGTCCTTATTAATCTATATCTTAGCTTGAAAAAGTGGTAAGTCAATGCTAAATTGTCGGCAGGTTATAATACTCCCCAAAAACTGGGCGCGTGATTAAGGTGGATTTGTCGTCTGAACGATAATAGTTTCAGGAGGCAAATTATGAAAAACAAACGGCGAAATCACAGTGCTGCTTTCAAGGCTAAAGTGGCTTTGGCGGCAATCAAAAGCGATAAAACTATCGCTGAACTGGCCAGCGAGTGTGAGGTTCATCCGAATCAGATCACTCAATGGAAAAAGAAAGTTCTTGATTCCATGCCGGAGGTGTTTTCCCGCTCCCGGCAGCGAGAAAAGCAAAAGCAGGATGAGCTAACCGAACATTTGTATCAGCAGATAGGCCAGTTAAAGGTTGAACTTGACTGGCTCAAAAAAAAAGGGAACGTATAATAAGTTTCGCACATTTAAAATTGAAATAAAAAGAGTCCTTTCTTTGGTCGATGGTAGATGAAACGAACAAAACCATAAACTCAAAGAAAGGACAGAACGATGCAGAACAGTAATTCGGCAAAATCAGGCAAGAACTTGAAGAATATTATCAAAATCGACGAATCCGAGATAAAAGGTCATCTCGGAGAGATGGTTCGAAGCACTGTAGAAGACACCCTCAATCAGATGCTTGACGCAGAAGCCGATCAGCTTTGCGGCGCCAAACGATACGAACGCAGCGACCAACGGGTCAACGGCAGAGCCGGCCATTACAAACGAAAGCTTCACACTCGTTCCGGTGAGGTTGAGCTTAATATGCCAAAACTTCGATACGCCAGGTTTGAAACAGCTATAATCGAACGTTATAAACGTAAAGAATCTTCAGTTGAAGAATCTTTAATGGAGATGTATTTAGCCGGTGTATCAGTTCGCAGAGTAGAAGATATTACCGAAGCCCTGTGGGGTATGAAAGTTGGCGCCGGCACTGTCAGTGACTTGAACCAGAAGATGTATCAGCGCATAGAAAAATGGCGTAACAAGCCCATCGAAGCCGAGTATCCCTATGTTTATCTTGACGGTGTCAGCTTAAAACGCAGCTGGGGCGGTGAAATCAGGAATGTTTCGGTTCTTGTGGCTGTTGGAGTGGCTGAAGACGGCTATAGAGAAGTTCTTGGTATTGCCGAGGGCTGTAAGGAGGACAAAGAAGGCTGGAGCGGTTTTCTTGAGTATCTCAAGGGCAGAGGATTAAAATGCCCGGATTTGTTTATATCAGATAAATGCATGGGACTTATCGAATCACTTGCAGAGTATTACCCACAAGCCAAATGGCAGCGATGTACTGTTCATTGGTACCGCAATGTGCTGTCTGTGGTTCCTCGAGGTAAGATGAAAGAGGTTGCCGCAATGCTCAAGGCAATTCACGCTCAGGAAGATAAGCAGGCAGCCAGAGAAAAGGCTGAAAAAGTAGCAGACAAGCTTGAAGCGATGAAACTCAACAAAGCCGCCCAGCGTGTGAGAGAGGGAATTGATGAGACTTTGAGCTACCGTGATTTTCCGCGTGAGCATCATCGTCATATTTATACGAACAACATGCTTGAAAATATAATGAAGCAGATCAGGCGAAGGACACGGGTTGTTGGAGCTTTCCCTGACGGCAACAGTGCCGTCATGCTTGCCGCTGCTCGCCTGCGACACATAGCAGGTACCAGGTGGGGCAATAAACGATATATGAATATGGACAGATTAAAGGAGTTGAAGCAGGAAAAATTGATGGAATTAGAAACAGCTACGGTATAGACCGATAAAATTTTGCCCCCTTAAGGGGGCAAGCCTAAAGGAAACCATTACCATTGAAAGAACTATTATGAAAATGTGCGAAACTTTCTTGACACTCCCCATTTCTGCGGCCGACACCAATCTTGACTGGCAATGCAATTTACTGGGTCTGGCGATGATGGCTTGTTCTTAACTGGCTGAACAGAAAGAGCCGGGATACCTGCTATATTTTCACTTTCATGCAGATTTTGCGCACGTTTGACCTTCCGCTCACATTACAGTTTGGCCTATGTATATCTTGTGGATAATAAACTGCAAACATTCCGGGTTTGACAATTATGCTGGAATAGATCTGCGGAGCTTTGAGCTTTATGACATCCTTTTGTGGATCATATTCGGTCAGTGGTTCGAGCTCCTCGGACAGTGCGATATCATGGCGTTCGATGCCTTCCCTGACTACCTGAACATCGAAGTAATCGCGGTGTGATTCAAATTTACGCTCCTGAGCAGGTGATGTCTGATACTCCTGGACTTTCGCGAATATCCGTCTGCCCTCCACCTCGTATTCTCCATCTTTTTGCGACAGGTCAAACTCAGTGGCATATTTGACGGCCTTGAAGAGGTTGCTGTCCTCATTACAGTAAAGCTTGAGGTTTTCAATGATATCGTAGATCATTTGTTCTGGCTCCTGCTATAAACTTTATTTTCTAAAAATCTTTGACTTGTTCTCCATAACATACTATTATGTTACCGGGAAACTCATGTGTCAATACTTTTTTAGGATTTTGCAGGGATATTGGAAAGTTATTTTTATAACAAGGAGAAATTATGCAAAGACGCGATTTCCTGAAGACCGCGGGAACCTCGGCCCTAGCTTTTACCCTTGGTTTTGGTCACCGCGCAACTGCCCGGCAAATGCCGCAATCCGGCGGTAAACGCCCGAACATATTGTTTATAATGTCTGATGACCACTCATACAATGCTATCAGTTGCTATGGCGGCATATACTCGCAAATCATGAAAACTCCAAATATTGATCGAATTGCAAATGAGGGGATAAGGCTTACTAACTGCATGGTTACAAACAGTATATGTACTCACAGTCGTGCAAGCATATTGACTGGAAAATATAGTCATCTTAATGGTACCCCCCTCAATTATCTCCTTTTTGACGGCTCTCAGCAGACAGCTCCCAAGCTTCTGCAAAAAGCAGGGTATAACACGGCTATGATAGGCAAATGGCATTTGCGGGGCGAGCCTACAGGCTTTGACTACTGGCATATTCTGCCGGGTCAGGGACGGTATTACGACCCTGAATTCATGGAAATGGAGCTCGAAAAAAAGAAACACGAAGGATACGTAACTGATATCGAAACAAAAATAGCTATAGACTGGATTGATAAGAAATGGGATCGATCAAAACCCTTTTTTATGATGTGCCATCACAAGGCTCCACACGAAACATGGGAACCAGCACCTGAGGATTTTGGCAAACTCAAGGATGTCGATATACCCGAGCCGCAAACACTCTGGGACAATTATGAAAATCGCGCTAACTCCATTCAGCGAAGAGGAACAACGCTGTGGCCACTCCTAGCCCAAAGGATGTCAAAATGGAAGCCAAATCCGGACGAACGTGCGCTAAATACAAAAGATCTGAACCATAGAAACGGCAGGAAAAGAGCTTACGAGCATTATTTAAAATCTTATCTGGAATGTACCATGTCCCTTGACAGGAACATAGGCAGAATGCTGGACTATCTGGAAAAAGAGGGCATTCTCGACGATACACTGGTCATCTATACCAGTGATAACGGGATGTTTCTGGGTGAGCATGGCTGGCACGATAAACGCCTAATGTATGAAGAATCTCTGAGAATTCCTTTTATTGCGCGATATCCTGCGGAAATAAAGGCTGGTACGGTTTCGAACAAGATATGTCTAAATCTGGATTACCCGGAAACATTTATGGATTACGCAGGTATTGA
>CAZJRT010000203.1:0-3971 GCA_964548445.1 uncultured Pseudobdellovibrionaceae bacterium | reverse complement strand
CCTTTACTGCGGCTTTATAATCATTCTTGGGAGTCGGAATTCTATGCCGGTAAAGCTCCTCGCCACTGCTTTTATCAAGACCAATTACTTCCGTCTTTGTGCCCCCCAGGTCGATCCCTATACGCATGACTATTTCCTTTATTTTTCTGGTAACTATTTACTCTTGCGTTCTTCTATCTTCGAGCAGGTTTCTATGCTTCTCAAAACATTTTCTGCTTCCGACTTTTCAACTTCCCGGCCATTGGGGTCCCAATAACGGTGAATGTCGCTTTCCTCACATATTCCCTTTTGCACCTCATGAACAACACAAGGTTCGGAACCAAGATTAGCCATTGTATGAATATCACCAGTTTCGATATTTATCGTTTCACCCTTCTCAAGGGCTAGCTCTTTTCCATTTAATACTACCGTCAGAGTACCTGATATCACTTCCCATACTTCAGAACGATTATCATGTGATTGGACAGACAGCATGTGCCCGGGATTAACAGTAATATCTTTTTCGCATTCTATGCATTGATCTCCGTCATATTTTACAGCTGTAACAATGTATTTTCCCCAGTTTCTTTCATCTGAATCGCCTATAATATAAGCCATAAAAAAACTCCTTCATTTACACTGATGGCCGGTTAACAAACCGACTGACCGGTTGAATTGCAGCCTCACCCGCAAGAAACTATAGCTAAGAATTTGTATAGGATTAAATTGCCAAATGGAATATAGATCAAAAAAATCATTTCTGGGACTTTCCCTGGCACATATACAAGAAAGCACCTACCGCGAAGGTCGAAGACAAATCGGTATAGCGAAAGGCTGGATAATGGCCCACTTCCTCTGGATATTAGTACCTGTGCTAACTTTAATTGTTATCGGCAAGGCCAGAGGCAAGCGAGCTGTAAAGTAGTTTTTTAAAAACACTTCAAATATCCGGTTCTGTTGGTTATATGTTTATACCCTTTAATTGCCGCAGATACTGGCAATTAAAAAGAGCTATGATATATTTTTAACCGATTGGGAATCGCTGCGGTGCCAATCGTGGGCTGCAGCTGTTATTTGCCACATACAAAGGAGATCAAAATGAGTAAAGTAATCGGTATAGATTTGGGCACGACCAATTCCTGCGTTGCTGTCATGGAAGGTAAGGAACCAAGGGTCATTGAGAATACTGAAGGTGCCCGCACCACCCCTTCGATGGTTGCATTCAGCAAGGACGGAGAAAGACTTACAGGACAGCCTGCAAAACGTCAGGCAGTAACCAACCCGGAAGCCACCCTATACGGTATCAAGCGTCTGATCGGCCGTCGTTTTACAGACGCTGAAGTCGTAGAAATGAAAAAGAATGCGCCTTTTAAAATCATCGAGGGCGAAAATGGCGATGCATGGATCGAGGTAGATGGCGAGAAACTCGCTCCCTCGCAAATTTCAGCTATGGTCCTGCAAAAGATGAAAGAGACCGCTGAAAGTTTCCTGGGTGAAAAAGTCGAGCAGGCCGTTATCACAGTACCGGCATATTTTAATGATGCCCAGCGTCAGGCAACGAAAGACGCAGGTAAAATCGCAGGCCTCGAAGTCCTGCGGATTATCAACGAGCCAACAGCTGCCGCACTGGCTTACGGCCTCGACAAAAAGAAGAGCGGCATTATCGCTGTCTACGACCTTGGCGGCGGTACGTTCGACGTTTCCATTCTCGAGATCGGCGATGGTGTTTTCGAAGTCAAGGCCACCAATGGTGACACGTTCCTTGGCGGTGAAGATTTCGATGCTCGTATAATCGACTATCTTGCCGACGAGTTTAAAAAAGAGCATGCGATAGATCTGCGCAAAGATCGCATGGCATTACAGCGCCTTAAAGAGCATGCTGAAAAAGCCAAGATTGAACTTTCCAGCGCCCAGTCAACGGAAATCAATATTCCGTTTATCACTGCCCGTATGGAAGGCGGCACCAGTATGCCGCTGCATATGAACATCAAGCTTTCACGCGCCAAGCTGGAAAGCCTGGTTGACGATCTCGTCAGGAAAACTATCGAGCCATGTAAAGCCGCCCTTAAAGATGCTGGCGTAAAAGCATCTGAAATTGATGATATCGTGATGGTTGGCGGCATGACCCGCATGCCGAAGGTGATTGAAACTGTTAAAAACTTCTTCGGCAAGGAACCGCATAAAGGTGTTAACCCGGATGAAGTTGTGGCCGACGGAGCAGCAATTCAGGGCGGCGTCCTGCAAGGTGACGTTAAGGATGTACTACTACTGGATGTTACTCCTTTATCACTTGGCATTGAAACACTGGGCGGTGTATTTACCCGCCTGATTGATCGTAACACCACAATCCCGACCAAGAAGTCACAGACTTTCTCAACGGCTGAAGATAACCAGAGTGCTGTTACCATCCGGGTATTCCAGGGCGAGCGGGAAATGGCAGCAGATAACAAACTGCTCGGACAATTTGATCTGGTAGGCATTCCGCCAGCTCCGCGCGGCGTTCCTCAGGTGGAAGTTACATTCGACATTGATGCAAACGGTATCGTTCACGTTACAGCTAAAGACAAAGCAACCGGCAAGGAGCAAGCAATCCGCATTCAGGCTTCCGGCGGCCTGTCCGATGATGACATCGAGCAAATGGTCAAGGATGCCGAGTCTCATGCAGATGAAGACAAGAAACGCCGCGAAGCGATAGAAGCTCGAAATCAGGCTGAATCCCTGATCCACCAGACAGAAAAAACGATGGAAGAGCTTGGAGACAAACTTCCGGGAGAGGAAAAAGACAATGTCACTAAAGCCATCGAAGACCTGAGATCTGTCATGGAAAGTGAGAATGCCGAGGAAATCAAGGAAAAGACCAACACCTTGATGCAGGCATCAATGAAAGTCGGCGAAATGGCCTACAAGATGGCGCAGGAACAAGAAGCTTCCGCCGCCGGAGCAGAAGCACCTGAACAGGAAATCCCTGAAGAAGAAGGTGTGATGGACGCCGATTTCACCGAAGTCGATGATGACGAGGAAAATAAATAGATAAACTACACCTGCCCCTCACCTGATTTTGCATGAAGCAATTTTCTGCTGCCAAGGGTGAGGGGTTGCTCTATTTTTTTGAAACAGTTAAACCTATGCGCATACTGCAGTGCAGAGTGCATAACCGGGGAGCCTGAAACTTAATGGCAAGGGATTTTTATGAGGTCCTGGGAGTCGCGAGAAGCGCCGATAAGGATGAGATAAAAAAAGCTTATCGCAAGCTCGCCATGAAATTCCATCCTGACCGTAACAAGGAGACGGACGCCGAAGATCGGCTAAAAGAGGTCAATCAGGCGTACGATGTTCTAAAGGATGAACAGAAACGGGCCGCCTATGACCGGTTCGGGCACGCCGCCTTCGAAGGTGGAATGGGCGCACGAGCTGGAGCCGGTGGCTTTTCAGCCTCCGATTTTGGCCCCGGCTTCGGCGGAGCCTTTTCCGACATCTTCGAGGATATGTTTGGCGATTTCATGGGGCAGACTCGTGGAGGTGCCAGACGCGGGAATACCGGGCAAACCAGAGGCTCGGATATCCAGTACACTTATGAAATCACTCTCGAAGAAGCATTCAAAGGCAAGGAAGCAACCATCACCCTGCCCGTCAACGAAATATGCGGACACTGTAAAGGTAAAGGCAGCGAACCGGGAACCGGCTCAGAGACCTGTCCTACCTGTAGCGGTACTGGCCGCATGCGTATGCAACAGGGATTTTTCACGATCGAGCGCACCTGCTCTACCTGTCAGGGACAAGGTTCTATTATTCGCGATCCTTGCAAGAAATGTGCTGGCTCCGGACGTGTCCGCAAGGAAAAAACGCTTAAGGTGAAAATCCCGGCAGGGGTGGATACCGGACGCCGTATTCGCCTTGCCGGAGAAGGTGAAGCCGGCGTAAGGGGCGGTCCCAGCGGGGACCTTTACGTGTTGCTGGCAGTTAAACCACACAAGTTTTTCCAGCGGGATGGA
>CAZJRT010000202.1:0-3982 GCA_964548445.1 uncultured Pseudobdellovibrionaceae bacterium | reverse complement strand
ACGCCCTTTATCTTGCGCTGCCCCGGTTTGTCCGTGACTTCGTGCAAAACGCGCCCCTCAGCAGTAAAGCGGTTTTCTTCCCAGAGCCGTTCAAGGTGGATAAGTGCCGCCTGACGCAGGCAATAAACAGCATGCTGAAGAGCGGAAAGCGGAACGGGTTCACCGTTCCGCTCGTCTATCGGTTCACACTCGTTCAATGATCGTCACACCTTCCGGCAGACCGGATTTATCAATTTCAACCTTGTAATCATTAAAGCCCCGCGCAGGCGGACGATTTTCAATAATGGTATCCCCAATGGCACAAAATTCACCTTCCACATTACGCCCGATTTTTATACGTTCGAACAGCTTGTGAGCCGGGGCATTGCCCAGAGCACTCTCGTGTTTAAACACAATCAGCTTGCGAACAGCCATTTCCCCGCGTGCGGCGGAACGGTCGTGTTCAAACATATTCTCGACCGCTTCAAAAAGGATTTTCAGGTCAGCCTCGGAAAACCCGGTACGCTCGGACAATTTGGCCGATATAAAGCCATGCGCACGGTAAAGTGCATAAGGGACTATATGCTTGCGGCCCATCGTACGGTTGTCCGTTCGCTCATTATCGTCTACACCCTGCACACGTTCAGCCTTTTCCTTTTCATTGGTAGCCGCCATCCGGGTAATGGTAATTTCCTGTGGCACAACAGGCTCAAGGGATTGTGCAAAGGACACCTGCACAGGCCCACGTACCTGGCCACAATTAATTCCAGTACTCATCACCGCGCCGAATGAGCGCACATCAAAGAAATTATCGCACATGAACATGCGCAGCTTTATCGCTTCCTCGTCATTTTGCGGATTGAGTTTCGCTTCCTTTGCAACTTTATCATTATCCGGGCGCAATGCTTTATAAGCCTCACGGTGCTTTTCATTCAGAATGGACCCTTCCTGAACATAAATCCCTAGCCCTTGCTCCCCGCCCCTCGAAAGCTCCAGGTAATTACGGATCTTGCGTTTCAAGCATACGTCCGATACCAGGCCATACCCTGTTTCAGGATCGAGACGAGGCAGATTACCCGCATCAGGGTCGCCATTCGGGTTGCCATTGGCGACATCAAACAGAACAACAAAGTCATAGCGATTGTTTAGATGGGTCATTTTATATTTTCTCCTCTGAAGTATTGGTTTCGTGTGATTTTGTTTTGAAAAATTCATTGCGCTGGTGGTAATAACCAAGGCCGAACAAAGCTTGCTGTTCACTGGAAAGAGAAACCGGAAAAGGGGCTTCATCAGGTGACATCAAAGCCATGATGGCAGAAATTTTCTTTTCAAGCTCGACCCGGTAGCCCGGTTTTTGTTTTCCGATCTTGGACAGATGGTTAGCTGATCCTTTATCCAATAATGAAAATATCTTCTGTGGCTGCATCGAAGCGGAACCGTAAAATTTATCTTTGATCGTCGCGTTAACATTTCTTCCCAGCGCCGCTGTCTGTATCTGTTCATAAACGGCGAAGAGCCGCCCGAGCAGGTAACCTTTATTGCTATTCTCCGGATCAAAAGCCACGGGAGCCTCCTTCGATTTCATGTTGCGGATTAGTATTGATTTCAGTATAGAAACGCGCCTCGCATTTATTTCATGATCGGCCCGTATACGCATAAGAACAGTTGATAGCAGCATCGCCGGGTAGCGTGATCCGGTCAGGATAGAGCGCATCCATTGACCGGCCAGCAAAGGGGGGACGTTTTCAGACTTTCCCAGTACGGCGGTCTCACGAAGATATTGCCACAAGGCGACGTTGCCGCCGCGATCTTCTGGCTCAATACGCATGTCATCTTGAAAACGCTGATAATTCTTAGCTATCTGCCCAAAACTATCTTCCATCCAGAACCGGACGGAAAGGCGTGCGGCATTAGGGGCCAGACCTAAAACATAGAAGCGTACATCTTTGGCGAGTTTGGGCTCAAAATCGGAAAGGGGCTGCCCTTGCCGGATTTTATCCAGAATATGCCTGATCTTACCAGCCTCGGCGGTTTCATCGATGCCGCTTCCGTCAATTTCCGGCAGATCGTCACCAAAAAAACAAGCGAACAGGGACTCCGCCTTTTCCACGACATCCACATCCGAAGCATCCGCCCAGAACACAGTTGAGGCATCACCAATCTGAATGCGGTTTTTACTGCCCTTTTCTAGAAACTTGTTCAAGGCTGTCGTATAGGCAAATGCTGCCATTTCCGATACAGGCGCGTTATCCCCCTGCTCATGGCCGTAAGAGGTAAATGCGTCCAAATTAAAAGATATAATGGAACCGCCAGACGATTGCCCTCCCCAGACACCCTTGATACCGGGGTGAAGGCGGGCAACGGAAGATTTTTCGCCAGTAACAAGGCAAACTGATTGCTTCTTTTCACCGTCTGCGGCTAATTTTGCCCAGATATGCTTGGCAGCAGGTCTGTCGTGAAGATAGATGTTTTGTAGCCGCTCGCTCTCTAATGCGAAAACAATATTCTGATCTTTCATTTCTGAAGGCCAGCCCAGATCCTCAAACTGATCCGGGTTCCAGCCCTGCAGGAATGACAGGAATGCTTGTAATCCTTCATCCTCCGTATTTATTAAACGCTTTATATGGAAGTCCTTGAAACCTTTGTGCTCGTCAGCAAGGCGCTTGCCTTCTCCTGCCGTAATCCCGAGCACATAAGACGTTTTATCCCATAGGAAATTAGGCGCAATCCCTGACGTGCGCTTACTAGGCTGTGGCACAGCCATCAAACGTGGCACTGGTTTTTTTCCTGAAACATCACGAATATCCCTTGGCAGTCCCGCCAGGGTTCCGTCAAAATTAAGTGGTATAACATAACTTATTTTCTCGCTGGAAAATCCAAAGGAAGGAACATCTCCACTGATCGACAGCCGCTCATACGCATTATTTAAGGATGCAAGAATCGTCATTTGTATATCTCCTGCGAGTCCGGCATCGGGACCTTTAGGATACCGTTTTCCAGTCGCGCTTTAAAAAACATGGGTGAGCGGTCGCCCGCATGGTCGATATCCCAGAGCATGAAACCAAGGTCGCGAGTTTCTTCTATCGATCTTGGAAAAGGTTCATCCGCATCAATCAATCTGAAGTTTGCCGGAAACTCTCGTGTCCCAAGGCAAGGCTGATGAAAACACTGCCCCTTTCTGGCACGGCGGCAAAACGTGTCAAAGTGCTTGGCTGGATTATCTTCCTCACCTGCCCTAGCCGTCATTACGAAATGCGCTTCAATTAAATATTCAACGTCTACCAGAAGAGTAGAGGCACGCTGTTGCCGATCCTCGTCCACCAATATATGAAGTCCTTCGATGTTCCCCCGATTCATGGCAGTTTTAATTTTGCTGGCTGGAGCTTTATGCCCAACTTCGTTTCGACGAATTGATTGGAACCGGATTGGTTTCAGCACATGAATGGCGTCAATCACCCAGGTTATCGCAGGTTTCCAGTGAATTGCCTCCAGTAAACCCCGCGCCGCAGAGGGGGTCATCACATCGTAAGACACCCGCTCCACTTTCATTTCCGGCCTCGTAAACAAGGCGTGATCTCCACTGACGTGCAGCCTTATGCCGTAGGACATACCTTCTCTCCTAAAAAATTGATTTACTTAAAATATCCGCATTCTCCCAAAGCAATCCAGTTTCACGTGTGTAAAGCTCAGAATCGGTTAGCACAGCAAACTGGTCCCCCCATAGATCGCTACGGTGATATTCAACGCGCTTATTTTGTATCAATAGATTTAAATCCTTTGGGGGTATTTGTACAACATAAGATTGCAATTGGCGAGCTGCTTTTCCCGGAGATGATTCGACATTATTTAGCCGTTCCAATACGTCCTTTACTTCATTGCCGACGTTTATAATAACCGGCACCAAACCGCTTTCGATCATCTGAAAGTTTTGCGCTACAGCTTTGTAATTAAAATTGAGATCACCGCCGCTTACTTCAACTTCGTCTAATATCTTTTTTTGATT
>CAZJRT010000201.1:0-3984 GCA_964548445.1 uncultured Pseudobdellovibrionaceae bacterium | reverse complement strand
AGAAAAAAAAGCAGAACCAGCAACCAGAACCTCAAACTAGTAACGATAAACGGTTCAAGCCCAAGAAGAACGTCGCCAGGAATCAGGCACTGACTGAAATGTTCAATGCACAATCAGGCGTTTGCCCGTATTGCGGTGAAGATATGACGCTGCAAAAAGGTAAGCCTATCACGACCACTATCGAACAGATTATTCCAAGATCAAAAGGCGGGCCTAACCTGCGCTACAATTACATGGCTGCCTGTTATGATTGCAATCAGGAAAGAGGCAATTCTCCATTGGCTGATTTCCTGCTTAACAAGATCTATGGTAAACGTCCCGCGATGTCATGCTCAATGTGATGAGCCTGTTTAATAACCAGTTCGTATAAAGCCCTTACAAATTCCGGGGCCAGATTATGTTTCTCGGAAATCAGGGCGGTACGATTTAAAACTTCTTCAACACGGTCTGTCTGTTCTATTTTCAGGCCGTGTTTTGTTTTCAGCAAACCTGCCTGACGAACCTTGATAAATCGCTCGCCCAGAAGCCGGATAATTTCATCATCCAGATCATCTATAGCGGTTCGAATATCCTGCAGTTCGTCCATCGCCTTATTTAACTGACTATTTCAATATCGCTGAAAAAGAATTTGATCTCTTTTTCTGCATTTTCCAGTGAATCCGAACCGTGTACTGAATTGGCTTCAATGCTTTGAGCAAAATCTGCCCGCACTGTGCCCGGCTCGGCATTGGCAGGATTGGTGGCCCCCATAATCTCTCGATTACGTGATACGGCTTTCTTGCCCTCCAGCACCTGTACCACTACAGGTCCTGAGATCATGAACTCTACAAGATTTTCAAAAAATGGCCGCTCCCTGTGAACATCATAAAACTGCTCTGCCATTTCTCTGGTCAGTTTAATCCGCTTTTGGGCGATAATTCGCAAGCCTTCTTTTTCAAATCTTGCATTGATTTCACCTGTAAGATTGCGTGCTGTCGCATCAGGCTTAATAATTGAAAGTGTCCGTTCTGTCATAGAATCAACTCGTTATCATTTTTCACTGGAATATTACACGTTCGAGCATGTATAAAAAAATACATAAAAAATAGCAACATTGTTATATAAAAAGACTAACAGGAGAAACGGCTCCAATAAATTGGAGCTAAATAGTTGTTTAAGCGTTAATCTCCTAACAGGGAGCATCAATTTTGTTAGTCGACCAGTCAGAAGCGCAAGTCAAAGCGATTATACGCAGAGGTGAACAAGCGAGATCTTCGCTGTATAAGTATGCTGCCGGGATATGTGAGGCCGTTGGGCTGGACCCAAAAATGTCTTTGGAGCTCGGACCAGTTAAAGACCTAAAAAGAATTTTTCAAAAAGCTGCAGACAAATTTGACGGAGATTGCCTGAAAGTTTCCGATATTTGCCGCATCCGGATTAAATTCGACAAGCCGGAACAGGTAGAAGGCATACGCAAAATATTCGTAGCTGGCAAAAATTCACACCCTTTTCACAAAAAGCGCAAAGGAGACTGCGAGGTCCTGAGCTTTACTGATCATTTTGCCCAACCTAAAAAACATGGGTTCGCAGCAATCGATATTAAAATCGCAATCCCTGTAAAAGGCTGCCCGGTTCCTTGCGAAGTTCAAATTCAGCATAAAGATATGGGCCCTACGGAAAGAGCCTCCCGAAAGATTTATCAAAAAATGCGAAAACTCACGGACAAGGAAAAAGCCGGTTTTCAGTTAACCAGTGATGAAAAAACTGCATTGGAACATTACAAAAGGGCAAATATAGAGCTATGGGAAGGCTCAGTTATAGAGTTTGGCCTTCAGGGCCTGGTTAATAAAAACAGCAATGTTTTTTCTTTCTCACAGAAAAGCCGGGAAACTACCGCAGGCAAAGGCCCTGATGCACCTACGCCCCTCTAGCAGGGGCTCCGGCGAAATAGAGACCGGCATAAACCTTGGGCTCGATGTACTTTCCTTCCGAGCTTTGTTTTTTTAGCCATTCCTCTATTTGAACTAACGGTACTGTGTGAACCGTAATGCTCTCATTAGCATCTCCGCCGCCTTCCCCCGTTTTGACGAGATTCGTTGCCAAATAGAATTCGGCTATTTCACTGCAGATACCCGGTGACAAAGGTCCTCTCATCAAGGGATAAAGCTCCCCTTCATACCCGGTTTCCTCAAAAAGCTCGCGGGCAGCAGCCACCTCGAATGTTTCTTTACTATCGAAATCCCCAACCAGACCTGCGGGCAATTCAATCACCAGCGATTTCACAGCCATACGATATTGCTCAACCAGCACAATCTCGCCATCAGCCGTAAGAGGAATAATGACCACTATACCACTACAGGTGTTACGGTCAGCATATTCCCAGCCATTATCTTCAATGAACCGGGCCCACTTCCCCTGATAGAGAACTTTCATTCACATATGTCCTGTTTCTTGCAGCTTATTGCTCTCTGGAGCCGACATCTCCAGGCATATCGTTACCTGAAACTGGTCCTTCTTCAACATTTTGAGCCGACAGATGGACCAGCAGATCTTCATCGGGCTCCCCGGTGACAGTAAGATCGTTGAGCTTTTGGTAGGTACGAATTGCATCCTTGGTGAGAGGACCATTATTACCATCTGCCGGTCCGGGATAAAGCCCGAGATCTATAAGATGTGCCTGAATTTGCGCTATTACTGACTGGCCCCCGGACAATGAAGAACTTTCAGCTACCGCTGCTTTATCACCAGTAGTGGCCTGCGGTTTATTGTTACCTTTTCTGGAAACGGCAAGATCGACAAGCCGATCTATTTCTTCGGGCTTAATATTAAGTGATAAAGCCAGTTGTTCCATAGCCTGACGAGCCTCTGCACTGCCCCAGTCCGCAGCGGTCTTATACCACAGAAGGGCCTCTTCCAGACTTGCTGCTCCCAACAGACCATTTTCATGTATCAAACCAAGATTATAAGCGGCTTCCATAATTTGCCGACTTGCTGCTTTCTCAAAATAATCGGCAGCTTTTTTGGGATCATACTCAACGCCGATACCTTCGATATAAGCAATACCCAGATTGTACTGGGCCTCAGGATGCCCAATATCAGCAGCCTGGGCATACCAGTTAATAGCCTCATCAATGTCTTGTTTAACTCCAAGCCCCTGATGGTACAAAACACCAAGATTGTATCGGGCATTAGCCACACCTTGCTCGGCTGCCCGGCGGAACCAGAAGGCTGCCCGCTCATAATTTTGCGTCACCCCGCCATAACCGGCAGTATAGATCGCCGCCAGATCATGCTGGGAAGCAGCTTTTCCTGCAAAAGCCTGTCTCTCGATTTTCTTAACTGACTCGGGCAAAGACGTATCCGGCCTTAAAAGATCAGAAGGCACCGGGTTTGGCTCACTGGCCTCTCTGGGCGAAGTATAGGCAGCTGGCGCGACCGGTTTGCTCTCTCGTGTTACCGCCTCTACTTCACTTGTAATAGCTTCGGCAGTATCGCCAACAGATGGCTCGATAGCGTTCAGACGGGCAGCAACAGCTTCAGGATCACTCTCCATCTCCTCCAGCAGAGCCTGTTCATTGAAATCGCCGGTATCAAGAGGTTCGACATTCATGACTTCTATATCTTCAGAAATGTCCTGCAAAGCCGGATTGATGGGCGTATTACCGTCAATAACCTCCTCGTCCAAAGAAGCAACTGCCATATTTTTATCACTGGCTTCGCTGGCAACTTTCTTTTCAGCCGCATCTTCTTTTATGACTTCAGTTAAGGGAGGATCTTCGAAATCCAGACGAGCGATTCGGCCATCTTCGAGCACTGCTACTGTTGGCATTTTCGCCGATTGCCATTCACTAACTGACCAGCCAAGCAACAAAGCCAACACCACAAGAAAAGTAGTGCTAACAGTTTGAGGATGCAGGAACTGGCGCCACCAGGGCTGTCCCGATGCCATGTCGTTTGCGGCCCCACCGGTTTCCACACCTTGCTCGATATCGGCAGAAAGCCGGG
>CAZJRT010000200.1:0-4012 GCA_964548445.1 uncultured Pseudobdellovibrionaceae bacterium | reverse complement strand
CATAGAGATCAGAGCGCGAGGAGTTTTTCCCGCGCTCTTTTTTTGAACTTGTCAGAATTTATAGTCGTCATGAAAACTTGAATTTTTACTGATTAGAATCATATACTCCTTTTATACGGAGCTGCTTTGAGCGGGCCGTAATTAAACAAAAGATAACTTGCTCATCTGGAGGAGTTTAGACATGAACACTACAAGACTGACTCTATTCGACAGTCCACTTTTTCTGGGCTTTGATCATTTCGAAAAAACCTTCGACCGCATGCGCAAGGCAGCGTCCGATGGTTATCCCCCCTATAACATCGAACAAATTGGTGAAGAAGGCTTTCGGATTACAATTGCTGTAGCCGGCTTCACAATGGACGATCTGGAAATAGAGCTGGATAATAATCAGCTGATAATTCGCGGGAAACAACAAGAAGACGAAAGTGCCGAGCGCATTTTCCTGCATCGCGGGATTGCCTCCCGCCAGTTCCAGCGTTCCTTTGTTTTGGCCGATGGAATAAAAATCGAAGGCGCCTGCCTGGATAATGGTCTTCTGCATGTCGACATGAAACGGGTTCAACCAGAATCCAAAGCCCGCAAGATTGAAATCTCTACTGCCGGAAACGGGACAGGGAAATCTTCAGGACAGGCAATTGATGTCGAAGAAACTGCAGAAACTACCAGCGAGGACTGAAAAAGCAAAAAATCCGCAAAAAATATTTAAAGCTTTTTTTCAGGTCTTAACCGGAAATTAGCTTTGTTCAGATTATCTTTGCTATTATGGGTCTATTAATCATGACTGGAAACGAACATTTTAATCCTGGCGACTACTTCAGAAGTCTTTCTTCGAGAGATTTCCTGAACTTTGGCATGCAGCAATTTGCTTATGTCCGGCCAGTTTATATCGAGGATCAAACTGCCTGGGCGATCCATGCAGCCGACGGAACTCCTTTGTCAGTGCTGGATTCTGAAGAAACAGCACTGGAGTTAATCAAGCATAACGAACTTGAGCCGATAACCGTTCAGTAATTGCCGGTGTTCAGGCTGCGTTATTTGCCGCCTCAATTGGCTCGTGAATAAGAGTGCGTATAGTATTGTCATTATCCGCATATCGCAGCCTGTTACATGCTTCACGATTTCTGAAGAACCTTGAGATTCTGGCCAAACGGCTTAGGTGAAGCGGCCCGTCCGATTCCGGAGATATGAGCAGAAAGATCATATCAACAGGCATGCCATCAACTGCGTCGAAATCTACAGATTGCGATAGTTTCGCAAATAAGGAATATGGAGCCCCAAGGTTATCAAGCTTAAGATGAGGGATTGCCACGCCATCTCCGATCCCCGAGGGAAGCTCATCCTCTGCACGCAATAATATATCGAGGATTTCATCAGAATCCTTACCAGTTTGTTCGGCAGCTTTACCTGAGATAAACCGGAAGATCTGTTCTTTGCTGAAAAGTTTTAGGTCAGAAAAAATTGAGTTAATTTTATACATAGTACTCATTGCTTATTATTCCCACACATCTCGTTAATTAGTGCATGGGTATCAATAGACAAGACAGGGCTTAAGTTCCAGTCTTTTTTCAAAAAATTTTTGCAAAATATTAAACTAGAGCCGCCCAAAGACAGTTCTGCTAAAATTTCCCAGAATAAATTAAGATTTTCCGCAGTTTTGGAAACTACTCGGTTCCTTCTTCGGGATCGACCCAGCCGATGTTACCGTCCTTGCGGCGATAAACAAAGTTCAGTCTCTTATGTTTCGCATTGCGGAAAAGCAACGCATTTAAACCAGAGAGGTCCATCCGCATTACGGCATCAGGAACACCGAGAGTTTCAATCTCGGTTGTGATTTCGGCGATAATGGCCGGATCTTCTCCAACCGGAATATCATCGTCTTCAGGCTCATCGGCAGGCGCTGCCAAAGTGTAGTCATGCGCCTTAATAGCTTCCGTTTCCTGACGATCATGATGGTCACGAAGCTTCCTTTTATATCGGCGTAACTGTTTGGCGATTTTATCAGCACTGCTATCAAAAGCGGCATAGGAATCGCCGGCGGTATCTTCAGCTACCACCATTAATTTTTTACCGACCCGGATACTGATCTGGACCCTGATCATGCCATGGCCATGCCCTTCACGGGAAAACGAAACCGTGGCATCAATTGCCCTGTTAAAATACTTGCTGTTTATATCTTCAAGTTTTTCTGAAACGTGGGTACGCAAAGCATCACCAACGTCCATCTGTTTGCCTTGTACGGTAAGCTGCATTTCTCGACTTGCCTGTTTATTAGAATTCATAATTTGTTGTCAGTTTTAGCCCTTTCGCCAACGAGTGGCAAGGGTATAATCTGTTTGCAGCAAAGCTTGTGAATTTGCTGTGTTGTAAAAATCATAATTACAGAATGAACGGTCTTTTATGCGAATAATCCTTGCTTCCAAGAGTCGCCCCAGAAAAAAAATGCTGGCTAATGCTGGCGTTACCTTTGAGACGGCAGCGGCAGATATCAACGAAGAAAGCTTTAAATCTTCTGTTTTTTCGCCCGGAGAGCTGTCGCTCGAGCTCGCGCGCGCAAAGGCGGCATACATCTCCAGGAAGAATGCCGGAACGCTGGTTATTGGCTCGGATCAGGTGCTGGAGTTTAATGGTGAGACCCTGTCAAAAGCACCCAACCGGGCCGAAGCTATAGGAAGACTATTCTTCATGCGCGGGCAGGAGCATCGCCTGATTGCTTCGGTAAGCGCGTACGAAGACGGTAAGGAAGTCTGGAATTATACAGATACTGCTATTTTGAAAATGGCTGATTTCAGTACGGGATTTCTTGATACATATGCGGAAGCGGCAGGGAACGCCCTAACAGAAACAGTTGGCGGATATGAAGTTGAAGGGTTGGGGATAAGGCTTTTCGAAGAAATTCACGGCGACTTCTTTACCATTCTTGGAATGCCGCTATTGCCCTTACTGGGGTATTTGCGAAAAGAAAAAGGATTTTTCACATGAACAATAATATTAAAGCCGGACTAATCGGACATCCCGTCGGGCACAGCAAGTCTCCCCTCATCCATAATTACTGGATAAAAAAATACGGTCTGAAAGGAAATTACCAGGCAATTGATACGCTTCCCGATGCACTGGAAGATACTATCAGCCGCTTAAAAGACGAAGGCTTTGCCGGATTTAATATTACCGTTCCTCACAAACAATCGGTAATGCGGCTTTGTGACAAATTGGACGAAACAGCAACCCGGATCAAAGCGGTCAATACTGTTCGTATCGATGAAAATGGCCACCTGACAGGTATGAATACAGATGCGTTCGGATTTATCCAGAATATAAAGCAGCATGCTCCCGGCTTTGATTTCACCAGCGGTCCAGCTATCGTCCTCGGAGCAGGAGGAGCAGCCAGAGCCATTGTTTTTGCTCTGCTCAAAGAAGGAGCGCCCCAAATCCTGCTAACCAACCGGACATTTGAAAAGGCTCAGGCTCTGGCGCAGGAAACCTTGACCTATGAGCGGATTGAGCCAGTACCATGGCAAGAGAAAGAAAGCGCGCTGAAGGAAGTTTCTCTGCTTGTCAACACTACCCCTGCCGGAATGGCTGGCATGCCGCCTCTGGATATTGAACTTGAAAATTTGCCGCCTTCTGCACTCGTTCATGATATCGTTTACGCACCGATGATGACGGAACTTCTTGAAAAGGGAGAAAGGTTGGGCAACCCTGTTGTCACCGGAATTGGTATGCTGCTGCACCAGGCCCGTCCTGCGTTCGCCGAATGGTTCGGTGTTATGCCGGACGTTACTCCTGAACTCGAGGAAAAGGTTTTGTCATGATCATACTGGGACTGACAGGTTCCATAGGAATGGGTAAATCCACCACTGCAGGTATTCTGCAGCATCTGGGCCTGCCCGTTCATGACGCTGATGCTACTGTCCACGAGCTTTTAAGTCAGGATAAAGAAGCCATTTCCCTAGTCGCCTCTGCCTTTCCTGAGGCCCTGGACAAATCATCCCGGAAAATTAACCGGTATCAGCTT
>CAZJRT010000199.1:0-4023 GCA_964548445.1 uncultured Pseudobdellovibrionaceae bacterium | reverse complement strand
CTCGAACTTCCACGGACTTTCGTCCACAGCGACCTCAACGCTGCGCGTCTACCAATTCCGCCACGGCCGCGAATTGATGTACAGAGGTAATTACTAGATGCCGGGAATAATTGCAACAGTTTCAGCTGACAACTGGCCTTGATTTTTGAAAAATTTCACATAAAAGTAAAGTGAAGAGCATTTCCTGATGCGCCGCAGGCTGTCGCCAGATCCGCGGGAGTGGCTGGATTGCTCAGATCAAATGTCGTCACAGAGCCGGAATCCACCTCAAGGGAGAGCATGTCATCTTCAGTATCAGGGTTTAAAGCTGATCCCAGACTAATACAGGGGCCTTGATCCAGATCGTAGATGGAAATAGTGAAGGCAGAACCTGTGCCATTGATTTCAAGAGATCCGCCCAATGGATGGAAAGCCGCAGGTGTAGCCGGATCGATATGAACATTGCCTGGGAAAATATCGGCGGTAATCAGGGAGGGTAAAAGATCTGCTACACCGTAAGTTTTCTCACCTAAATAAAGTCGCTGAACTCCGCTTTTTACGGACATAACGGTTCTCATGACTTCGTTTACGCCACTGTCTCTTGTAACCATGCGGTATACCGAAATACCGGCAATTAATAAAACAGCTCCGACACCGATAACCAACAATAGCTCCAGTAGGGAAAATCCCTCCTGTTTGCTGGTTTTTGTTTGTGGAGCATTACTCATTCAATATTTCTCCTGAAATCTATTATAGCAGTGCAGGTCAATCGCGCATTGATTTTTATTCATATTTGCTCAATGTTTTCTCCAATGGAGTGGATAACCGCAAAAAAACTGGTTCCTTATGAGGAGGCTGTCAGCTTTATGGAGCGACGAGTAGCTGATATATACTCTGGCCATCAAGATGAGCTGATCTGGTTGTTGGAGCATCCACCACTTTATACCGCCGGGACCAGCGCTGCCAGTGAGGAACTGCTGATTGATAGCCTGCCTGTATATCACACAGGCCGGGGAGGGCGTTATACCTACCATGGTCCGGGGCAGCGGGTAGCTTATGTAATGAAAAATCTGCGCAATAGTGGTGATAGCCCCGATATCAGGAAATATGTCCAGGATCTTGAGCAATGGGTAATCCGTTCCTTGTACAGATTCGGAATAACCGGTCAGAGAAGGCAGGATAGAATAGGAATATGGGTTGATGTCGGTAATTGCGAGTGCAAGATAGCTGCTATTGGTGTGCGGGTAAGGCACTGGATCGCATATCACGGAGTCGCAATTAACGTGTGTCCCGATTTGTCCCACTTCTCCGGTATCGTTCCTTGCGGTATTCGGGATTTCGGGGTTACGTCAATGTGCAAGGTTCTTGGACAAGAAGTGGGTATGGAGGAGCTGGATACAGCTCTTGTTGAATCATGGGAAGAGGTTTTTGGAATTAATCAGCAGCCATCTGAATGAAGTTGGCCGATACATAATCAGCGCAAAATTTAACCAGACTATCAATGTCGCTGAAGAAGCGATTGAAATTCTCGGAAAAATCGCCGGTTTCCTCGTTCAGATAAAGCCCTCTGTTGATCTCAAGTTGCAAGCTATGCCTGCCGTTTGTTGGTGATGAATAGCGCCGGACAAGTTCAACTCCGCTATAGGGTTCATTCAAAGCTACTTCGTAGCCTAAATCTTCCAGAAATGATTTTATGCTGAATGAAAATTCCTGTTCGCATGTTGTGCCGCCGCGATCCCCGATCACAAAGTCCGCCAGGCGTTGTCTTTTGGTATGGTAGAGATTTCCCGTTCTCATATGAGAAGGCATGGAGTGACAATTAATATGCCATACTTCACCATAGGTGTTGTGCGCGCTATTGATAAGATTTTCCAGAGCACTGTGATAGGGGATGTAATACTTTTCGATACGCTCGCGTATTTCGCCAGAGGTTAATTTGCGGCTGTATAGTGGCAAGCCTGGCTTTATCATGCGTCGGATGAGGCCAATACCAGCAGCGGCTCTCATAGTTGGTTTGGCCGGACCTGTCCAGGAATCTTCAATAATTCCGGTATCTATATCATCGATGGCCCTGTTTACGTCAATGAATGTGCGAGGGAAAAGGGCACTTAGGATGGTTCCTCCGTGACGTGGCACTGTGTTGAATAATAGATCGACGTATCGATCTTCGGCCTTCATTAATGCATTACGGTTGCAAGAGTAATCGAACTCTGGTGGATAAATTCTGCCGCTATGCGGAGAATCAAATATCAGCGGCAACGGGTTTTCGGAACCCGAAATTTCGTATACTCCCGGAAGACATGACTTGTGCAATGCCGTTGTCCTGATTATTGTTCAGTTCTAATTGTCTATTAATATACATAGTCTAGGAAATCGGTAAACAAATGCTTGATCTGCGTGCTATTAGAAAAAATCCGGAAGTTTTTGATCTTAACTGGGCAAGACGTGATGTCACACCCCAATCAGCTGCCATTCTAGATCTGGACGAGCGGCATAGAGCTACGCTCACCGAAGTGCAGGATTTGCAATCCCGTCGTAATGACATTTCAAAGGAAATTGGCAAGATCAAGTCTCAGGGCGGTGATGCTCAGGAGCTGATGAACGAGGTTGCCAGCATCAAGAATATGTTGCAAAGCCTTGATGAAAAAGCTGTGGCTCTTGGTGAAGAAGTTACTGCTCTGCTGTCTAGTCTGCCAAATATACTCGCTGAAGACGTGCCAAACGGTCCTGATGAAAGTGCAAATGTTGAAATACGCAAGTATGGCGAGCCAAAGCAAGCTGAAGCTGACGTTCCTGATCATGTTGATATCGGCGAATCGCTTGGTATGCTCGATTTTACGACAGCGGCTAAATTATCAGGTGCTCGGTTTTCATTGATGAATAATGGCCTGGCCCGGATGGAGAGGGCTCTGGCGCAGTTTATGCTGGATACGCATACTAACGAAAACGGCTATACTGAAATATCTCCGCCGCTGATGGTCCGGGATGAAGTCATGTACGGCACAGCTCAGCTTCCTAAATTCCGCGATGACCAGTTTCAGGTTAATACCGGGCACTGGCTGATACCTACAGCAGAAGTGGTTCTGACTAATATTGTTGCAAATGATATTGTTGACGCGGCTGACCTGCCTTTGCGTTATACGGCATGGACCCCCTGTTTCAGGGCGGAGGCCGGTTCCGCCGGTAAGGATACCAGAGGCATGATCCGGCAGCACCAGTTCTATAAGGTGGAGATGGTTAGCATAGCCGAGCCTGATAAAAGTGCCGAAGAGCATGAGCGGATGACGGCATGTGCCGAAGGGATACTTGAAAAGCTGGGGCTATCTTTTCGTACAGTAGTGTTGTGTCCCGGCGCTGCCGGATTCGCGGCGCAGAAGACTTAGGACATTGAGGTCTGGTTGCCGGGGCAAAAGCGCTACCGGGAAATCTCCCGCTGTTCCAACTGCGGTGATTTTCAGGCAAGACGCATGAAAGCACGCTTCCGCCACAAGGGTGAAAAAGAAACCCGGTTTGCGCATACTCTGAATGGCTCCGGTGTGGCGGTGGGCCGTGCTCTGGTCGCAATCATGGAAAACTATTACGATCCTGCTGATGGTGGTATTTTCGTACCGGAAGTTTTGCGGCCATATATGGGTGGTATGGAGAAAATAACAAAGGCTTGAGGATTGCGGGGCTTGCAGACTAGAATGGAATTTGTTTTTTAAAGCTTCCAGTTATTTAGTCTTCTTGTCCTCTTAACTTTCAAGTCCTTCAACATGAATTCAAACGATACCAGAAAAATTCGACTTATTATGCATCTTCGCAATATGGGGATTACCGATTGCGAGGTGTTATCGGCGATTGAGCGTGTGCCTCGAGAGGAGTTTGTTCCGCCGTCCTTTGCTGATCAGGCTTATGAGGATACAGCTCTTCCTATTGGGTTGGGTCAGACCATAAGCCAGCCTCTCGTTGTTGCTACCATGACGCAGGCGCTGGAGATCAGTGACAGGGACAAAATTCTGGAAGTGGGAACTGGATGTGGCTATCAGGCTTCTATTCTGGCCA
>CAZJRT010000198.1:0-4063 GCA_964548445.1 uncultured Pseudobdellovibrionaceae bacterium | reverse complement strand
TGGCTATCGTAAACAGAACTTTATTAAGCAGTCTGGCAACGGCAAGGGACTGATCAGTGAGGTAAGCATTTCTTGATGAAAGGGCAAGGCCATGGCTGTCCCTTACTATAGGTGCGCCTATGATTTCCACCGGAATTGCCAGATCAGTCACCATTCTTCGAATCAGCGCCAGCTGCTGATAGTCTTTTTCACCAAAGACCGCAATATCCGGCATGCACTGAAGAAGAAGTTTGGTTACTACGGTGGCAACTCCATCAAAATGCCCCGGCCTGAACGCGCCTTCCAGCCGTTCGGAAATGTCGCTTATATGAACTGTCGTAGAATCTCCTTCGGGATACATCACATTTACATCAGGCATAAAAACAAGATGGGCTCCGGCCTGGGCCAGTTGGTCGCAGTCTTCCTTTTCCTGACGGGGATATTTTTTAAAGTCTTCTCCGGGACCGAATTGGGTAGGGTTTACGAATATGCTGACTATTATTTTGTCACTGTGATTTAAGGCTTCTTTGACCAGTGAAAGGTGGCCCTCATGCAACGCTCCCATGGTAGGAACAAAGCCGATGCGTATGCCTTCTTGCCGCCATGCGCTAACAATTTCCCTTAGTTCCTTGACGGTTTTTACTACAGGTAATTCAAGGGCCATTACGTCTAGTCCTTCTTTTTTTCCTGGTATGTATGCTTATCGTTCGGGAATCTGCGCGTGCGTACATCATCGGAGTACTCGCTGGCTGCCTGTGCTATATTTTCTGATAAAGCTGCATAGTTGCGGACAAATCTGGCATACGGGCCGCCAGTCATTCCCAGCATATCATCCGTTACAAGTATCTGGCCGTCGCAGGCATTGGAAGCGCCAATGCCGATAGTAGGGATAGATATTTTTTCTGTGATGCTGCGCGCTACAGGTTCTAATACTCCTTCCAGAACGACAGCAAATGCGCCTTCTTCCGATACAGCTTGCGCATCCTTAAGCAGTTTTTCAGCTCCCATATCGTTCTTGCCCTGGACTCGATAGCCTCCCATTGAATTCAAGTGCTGAGGCATTAGTCCTATATGAGCCATTACAGGTATTCCACGGTCAGTCAGATAGCTGGTGGTTTCGGCCAGTTCAGATCCTCCTTCCAGCTTGAGAGCGCTGCATCCTGACCGGGAAAGGGCATGAGCGCAATTGCGGTAAGCAGCTTCCTTGCTTTCCTGATAAGTGCCAAAAGGCATATCAAGTACAACACAAGCATGTTTTGTGCTGCGTGAAACTGCCTGGCCATGTCTGATCATAGTTTCCAGATCAATAGAAAGCGTGGAATCCATTCCGTAAAGAACCATGGCCAGACTATCGCCAACCAGCAGAAGATCACAAAACGGGTCAAGGATACGGGCCATCGGGGCTGAATAAGCAGTAAGGCACACAAGAGGCTCTTCCGCACCCTTGTGGTCTCTGATGTGCGGGGGCATTACCCGCTTTGTTTCTGATAAAGCGCTCATAATAAATCGTTTATACAGTTAGTGCCCGCAATGCAATTATGAACCTGATTTTTTCAGCTGGTCTATACTGTCTTGCTCCGCAACCTGTGCTGCTATTTGTGAAGTAACTGAAGTTACGCCAGTAGCAACCGCTCCGGACATATAGTAGCTTTCCTGATCCTCTGTCGGTAGGGCTTCAGTGACTGTAGAGCGATAGAGACCAAAAACAGTAATGCTAAAATACCCAATGGCCAGCGCCGGGAAAAACGATTGAATATGTATGTCCATAATCAAGGACATAATTAACGGCCCAACGATAGCTCCTGCCCCGTTAGCGATCAGAAGAGAACTGGCTCCGGCGATGTACTGGTTAGGGTTAAGATTGTCGATAGCCAAAGCGCTTCCCAGGGCATATATCGTTAAACTGGTAGAGCCCAGCAGGAAGAAGAAGGCATTAAGTAATAACGGACTTCCTGAAACTATGAAGCACAGCATTGCAGCAATAGAGGTGGCCGTGGTCACGCCGATAAGGGTTTTGCGACGTCCGATTTTGTCAGAAAGAATACCCAATGGAAGTTGTCCAAAGATGCCCCCCATAAGAAACAGGGCCATAAAATTAGCGATTGCCTGGGTGCTCATGCCGATATTGGCGCCATAAACCGGGGCAAGTGTGTAGAAAATCCCGATACAAAAACCTGACATGCCAGTAGCATAGAAGCTAAGCGGAGAAACTGCCCACAATTCTTTTAAGGACAGTCTTTCTGATTCAGTGTGAGAAGGCGCTGAACGGCGGCTTAGTGAAATCGGAATAGCTGCCAGCGAAACCAGAACAGATGTAAGGATGAACGGATTGATGCTTTCGGGCGGCGCTATATAAAGGCACATCTGGCCAGCAGCAAGAGCGGTATAATGGATAACATTGTAAATCGCCAGAATACTTCCTCGTGTTTTCCTGTTTGCCAGGCTGTTGATCCAGCTTTCTATAACTACATATAATCCGGCGAAGCTAAAGCCCGTGATAGCTCGGGCTGCTGTCCAGATGACCGGCGTCATGAATATGCCATGAGCAAGGATAGTCGTAGATGCCAGAGAGGCAAGGGCGGCAAAAACGCGAATATGACCGACATTTCTTACCCATCCGGGAACAATAAGAGATCCGGCCAGAAATCCTACATAGTACATCGACATGATTATGCCGATACTATAGGTGTTAAATGATTCAATACTTGCGCGCAGACCTAATAAGGTCGCCTGCAGGCCATTGCCAATCATAATAACGGTAAGACCGGCAAAAAGAGGCCATGCGGCCAGTAGTACAATTCGCCTGCTCATCAGGAGGGCCCCTTTAAAGGTAGTAACTCCCGAAAAGTGTAACAGAAAAATATAAGACGAGCACTATCAGTGGGTGGTCTTGCGACGATTTTTTATTATCAGATCCGGGGAGGCGCAGGGGGCCTGGCAATTATCTTTCCGCCACCTGACATGCGAGGGGCGCCGGTCGCCATGTTCTGTGTTTTGACGACATTCTCAAAGGCCTCCTTCATTTTTTCTGTTGTCTTGATCGTTTTTCTCGCACCGAGCACATCATCAGCTGCGTTTTGCGCTTCGAGGGCATTCGTTCTGGCATTGCGAATTTTGCATAGTCGGCTTGCTACTCTGCGGGCGTCGCGGACTTTACGAGTAATGCTATGAACGTCATCGGCTTTGTCCGTGATTTTGACAATCTTTTCAGCCGACCTCATATGGCGTGCGACCTGTTTGGCTTTGGTGGCTTTTTTGAAAATGTGCAGTAGACCGTGAACTCCCATGGTTTCTCTTTCAGTTTTAATGAAAGTTTACATAATTTGCGAGGGATTGTCCATTTTACCAGGACGGTGAGGCTAAATCGCCGTTACTCCGTACTTTTCAAATATTCTGCGGGCGCGAATGACGTCTTCTTCATTACCCGGGCGTGTGTCCTTGAGTTTGTAAGTCATGCCCAGCTCAGACCATTTATAGGATCCCATTTGATGAAACGGTAGGATGTCCACTCTTGTTACG
Organism: uncultured Pseudobdellovibrionaceae bacterium; assembly: GCA_964548445.1. Taxonomy (GTDB): domain Bacteria; phylum Pseudomonadota; class Alphaproteobacteria; order Micavibrionales; family Micavibrionaceae; genus RZZS01. Next base: position 565 of record CAZJRT010000198.1, on the reverse strand, counting down.
TTATCAAGCTCACTGACGATCCGGGCTACTTCTCCAATATTTTGCTCGCTGTCTGTGAGTCCTGGGACCAGGACAAAACGAACCCACATATCTTTACCTATTTCCGACAAGCGAAAGGCGAATTCAAGGGTCGGTTCCAGCGGCACTCCGGTAACTTCCTTGTAGAGATCAGGCAAGCCGCTCTTGATATCAAGAAGAATTAAGTCGGTGTCGGCAAGTAGCTCATCATCGGCGGCACTTCCAAGATATCCGTTTGTATCCAGCGCGGTATGCAAGCCCATTTGCTTGCATCCTTTTAAAATGCTTTTGGTGAAATCGACTTGTGTGAGAGGCTCTCCGCCTGAAATTGTTACGCCACCACCAGCTCGTTCAATGAAATGACGATATTTACGAATGTCTTCCAGGATTTCATCGACAGATTTCAGTTTGCCATGCTTTAGCTTCAAAGCATCCGGGTTGTGACAGTACTGGCACGATAGCGGGCATCCAGTCAGGAAAACCACATAGCGAATGCCCGGGCCATCTACTGTGCCAGCAGTTTCTATAGAATGAACAAAACCCATAG
>CAZJRT010000197.1:0-4089 GCA_964548445.1 uncultured Pseudobdellovibrionaceae bacterium | reverse complement strand
TACTGGCAAAACCTTCTTCAGAAAAGCCCAGATTATGCAGAATATTTATAGATTTTGTATTATGCGGCATGCAAGAGGCATTGATCCTGTGAAGATTAATCTTGTTAAAAGCAAAGTCCAGAACCAGTTTCAGTGATTCGGTCATAAGACCTTGTCCCTGACTTGCTTCATCGAGCCAGTAGCCGATAGAAGCAAACTGAGCAGCGCCCCGCACCACGTTATTGATATTAACGCCACCAAGAAGTACATGATCTTTTTTATCAAAAACAAGAAAATAATAACCTTTACCTTCAGCCCAGTAAGCAGCCTGCCTGGTAATGCGCCGATACCAATAATTCTTTTCGAGACTTTGCTCCAGCCATAATGGCTCGAAAGGCTCAAGGTGTTCGCGGTTGCGTTCCCTTACTTCTGCCCAGAGAGGCCAGTCTTCGATCGTCGGAGGACGTAAAAAAATTCTACTTCCTTCCAGTCGGATCGCTGGCATGCCTCGCGTCGGTTTTCTATAGGGTTTCTTGCTTTGCAACAAAGGCATCTCAAGCTGCCAGTTTCTCACAAATTGAATCGTATTTACCAAGTTTCCCAAGCGGCCCCAATGCTGCGAGGGTTGGGTGGGAAGAAAAAATCTGTTCGGCAATTAACCCGATCCGGTTTAAATCTATTTCTTCCATTTCCTGAAGTTCTGCCTCAACATCAAAAGGTTTGCCGTGATAGGCAATATGTTTGGCGTTTCGGTCAGCCCGGTTCATCATTGATTCCCGGCTCATTAGCAACAGGGCCCGGCGCTGGGCTTTCGCTCTGGCCAGTTCTTCTTCACGGATAGAGCCTGCAAGTTTTGCGATTTCGTCGCAAAGAACAGGGATCAATTCTGGCAGGTCATTGGGACTGGTTCCCGCATAAATTTCCATCTGACCGTCATCGATATAGGCTGAATGCAGGCTGAATATAGAATAAACAAGTCCGCGTTTTTCACGCACTTCCTGAAACAGCCTTGAAGACATGCCGCCACCGAGCAATGTAGAAAGAATAACAGCTGCCTGATAATTCTTTGAGGCTCTGTTTATACCTTTAAATCCGAGGACTATATGAGCCTGCTCCAGTTCTCTTTCTAACCGTGTATCTCCACCTGCATAAACTGCCGGAGTGAGATTATGGTCACGGCCTTCAGGCAATTCCTGAAAAGCTTCTAAAGCGATCTCTTCTGCCTGCTTGTGGCTGACATTGCCCGCCACAGAAATGATCAGATTGCCGGGATGATAGTTGGAAGCGATATAATCTGTAAGGGTCTGCCTGCTCATGTTTGATACGATCCGGGGATCTCCCAAAACGGGCAGGCCGAGTGATTGTTCCGGATATGCCGTTTGCTGGTAAAGATCGAATACATGATCATCCGGTGTGTCATAGGTCATACCTATTTCCTGCAAAATGACCTGTCGCTCTCTTTCTATTTCAATTTCCGGCAAAGTAGAGCGCTGGATCATGTCGGAGAGCATATCCAGTCCCATTGCGAAATTATCCTTGAGAAGATGAACGTGATAACTGGTGATCTCCCGGCTGGTATAGGCGTTCATATGGCCACCTACATTCTCAATTTCCTCGGCGATGTCCTGAGCGTTTCTGGTGGGAGTGCCCTTGAAGAGCATGTGCTCAACCATATGAGCAACTCCATTGTGCTCAGGGGACTCATGACGTGTGCCCACGGTGGCCCATATTCCGACAGCCACAGTGCTCACTTCCCGAACTTCTTCGGTTACTACCCGAAGACCGCAAGGGAGGGTTTTTAAATGTACAGACATAGTCCCAATCAATAGCCAAGATGTTATAATATCGCAAGGTTTAGATTGGTTCCCTGCAATCAAATATTATTACGAATGTAGCTCTGGAGCTTGCTGATGTCGGCTGTCATCGGCACTACAATTTCAGGCCGGGAAAGCAGATCGGCAAGGTGAGGCGGGAGTTCAGGGCGTATCCCGGTAGCCTTTTCTATGGCATCAGGAAACTTTGCCGGATGGGCACATGCAAGCGATATGATCGGGGTGGCCGGATCGCACGCCGTATGCATAGCCGCATTAAGACCAACAGCCGTATGCGGGTCGATGAAATAACCGGTTTCCTCATAGCATGCCCGCATGGTTTCCAGGGTTTCATCTTCGCTACAGCGCTTTGCTGTAAAGTCTCTGTTGGCTTTTGCCAGAAGCTCTGGAGTTACAGAGAAAGAGCCATTGCTTTTAAAGTTGTCCATTTTGCCGCGCAGATCTTCGCTGTCACGATCAAGAAGGTAATAAAGATAACGTTCAAAGTTGCTTGATACCTGAATGTCCATGCTGGGACTGATAGTCGGATCCACTTTGGTACGCTGCATTTCGCCGGTCTCAAAAAACCGGGTCAGGATATCGTTGCGATTGGTGCCAATAAGGAGTTTCTCGATCGGAAGCCCCATTTGCCTGGCGGCATAGGCGGCAAAAACATTGCCGAAATTGCCAGTTGGGACAGCAAAATTAACTGGTCTTTGCGGAGATCCCAGAGCGATTCCTGCAGTAATGTAGTAAATGCTTTGAGCCATGATCCGGGCCCAGTTAATAGAATTTACAGCTGATAGACTGGTTTCTTCCCTGAAACTTTTGTCGGCAAACAGGGCTTTGACCAAGGCCTGGCAGTCGTCAAAGTCGCCTTCTATAGCGATATTGTGAACGTTTTCAGCGTCAACGCTGGTCATTTGTTTGCGTTGTACCTCGGAGACACGGCCCTTTGGATGAAGAATAAAAATAGTGATATTCGAGCAACCCTTGCATGCTTCAATGGCAGCAGATCCGGTGTCGCCGGAAGTCGCGCCAACAATTGTAATTTTCTCTCCTTTTTTCATCAGGATATGGTTGAATAAACGCCCCAGAAATTGCAGGGCATAATCCTTGAAAGCGATGGTTGGCCCGTGAAATAACTCCATGATCCAGGCGTTGGGGCCGATCTGAACCAGTGGTGCAATAGCGGCGTGTCGGAATGCTCCTGTGTTATATGTCTGTTCTATAAGAAGGGAAATTTCCTGTGGCGTCAGGCAGTTTCCTACAAACGGCTCTATCACTCGGGCGGCAATATCCGTATAGCTCATACCGGCAAGGCGCGCTAAAGTAACACGGTCAATCTCCGGCCAGGTCTCAGGCAGGTATAGCCCGCCATCCGGAGCCATACCGGAAAGTAGTGTGTCTTCGAATTCTGCCGGCTCAGCCTGGCCGCGAGTAGAAAAGTACCTCATGGGGTTAATATTTCAGGAATGAGGTAGCAAGGCAAGAGTTTCAAATTCCGCTGTAACAATCTGATTTTTTCATCTAAATTACTGAATGCCCATGTATAATATAACTTATGCGGGAATTTTCCATGGTCTTGAAAAAATGGCTGGAAAGCGAAGAGGGTGCGACTTCAATCGAGTACGTGCTGATAGCCTTTCTTATGAGCACCGCCATAATAGCCTTGATATTTGCAATGGGTGATAGCGTAGATGTTCTTTATAACGCTGTCCGTGAAATGGTTACTGAATATGTCGGTAAGGTTACGTAACCGGAAACAAACCTAATTCAGGTAACGGCTTTTCAGATGGTTAGTGAGGTGTGACGGGTCGAGTTTCCTGCCGGTGGAATCTTTCATCAAATCATCCCATAACATCAAACGCCCCTTGGAATGAATATTACGGTTCAGCCACTCCTTGATGGGAGCAAAATTTCCATTACGAATAAGTGAGGGAATATCATCTATTTCCTGTTTCATGGCATTGTGCTGCTGGGCGGCAAGCATGAAGCCAATTGCATATGACGGAAAATAACCGAATTTGCCGACGAACCAGTGCACATCCTGAAGGCATCCCTCTGAGTATGAGTTTGGACGAATGCCGATATATTTCTGGGAGGCCTCTACCCATGCTTCAGGTAGATCATCAACATCAAGCTTTCCATCGATCAGTTTTTTCTCCAGCTCCATCCTCATCTGTATATGACGGAAGTAAGTCACTTCATCGGCATGTCTGCGGTCAACAGTCGGTTTTACACGTGTGCGTAATGCGTACAGGTTTTGTGGACTTAAAGCCGGGTCGCCGATTGCATG
>CAZJRT010000196.1:0-4089 GCA_964548445.1 uncultured Pseudobdellovibrionaceae bacterium | reverse complement strand
CGAATTGCAGTGATCCACCGGTCCCCGAATAACTGATTAATACGTTCCAGAATTACGCCCGTCTGGTATTGCAGAAGTGTAGCGTCAGCGCTAGTTGCCGCAATTTCCAATGTAGCTTCAGGTTTGCTGTTTTTTGATTTGGGTTTCCGATAATGAATTTTTACAGGCTGAGCCCTCATCGCCATATCTTCTCCGATAATTTCTTTCCAGCATGATATAATCCTGCCGAGGGAAATGAACTTCCGACTAAATACTTTGCCGGAAAGTGTTGGAACAGTTTCAGAAAGAAGTCTCAGAGCCATGCAGATATGACTATCACTAAACTTTGACTGAAAACAAGCAGCAAACTAAAGTTATAAAGTTTGTGGGGCAGGCTGAGCCTCGATATAATAGAGATTGCAATAATGTAGGCATGAGATGAATTCTGTTAAAAAAATCATATCTGTATTTGTTCTTTCCCTGTTTCTGGTAACGCTGTCTTTTCCTGGCAGTCAGGCTCAGGAGGTAAAGTCTGAACCGGAACCAGCGCCGGATGTTATCGAGCTTGTACCTAAGGGCGGGGCAGCAATCAAACATGGTCCTGGCGATGATACGGAAGTTTATGTACCAGAAGATGAAACTAATCTAACCAAGGAAAAAGTTCGGGAAATGGCTCTCGAATATGCAAAAGAGAGTCTGTACGATGTAACTTATTATGAACCGACTATACAGAATCTCTCAAAGCTCTATTGGGCACTGGGCATGTACGACCTGGGAGATGTTGGTGCTCTCGATTATTACCTGATGATCAACGAATGCCAGATTTACAATGACTACTATCATGATGATTTCGAGTGGAAGAAAATACTGAACATCACAAAAGATTATATTGGAAATAACCGGAAGATGTTTCCCCGGCGCTTTGCCTTCATAAAAGAAATAAATTTGGGAAGATATAACTTTAACACCGAGGCCTTCTATGTCGTTAATAATGATTTACGCAAAGGCACACGACGTCATGAAATGCGTCTAAGCTCCACCCTTGATGAAATTTGCGGTTTTCGCGGAGCAATTCCCGGATATCCTCGAAACATAAACCTGACTCTAAGCCGACCTTTCAGACTGCAATATGTCCCGGTATCTCCCGATAAGGCACAGGATTTTATTGTGCGAACTCGTTATTCCCACCGGGAAGATGTCGCAGATAATGATCAGAAAGCAAATATCGCAAATTACGAGCGTACTGCCTATGTCAGAATTCGGGTCCGCGTATTGAAGTTCCTGGAGTTTGAGCGCAGCTCACTTGGTCATAAGGTCGCGTCTGTGTTTGCTGTTTTGGAAGGTTATGACGTATTCGAAGATAAAGAAGGAGAAAGAATAATCTTCACTACTGGTAATTAGTCCAGCGTCAATCAAGATTTTAGTTCTCTTTCTGGAATCTGGTTATCTCTACGCCAACAGATTCCGCTTCGAAACTGGCCTGTGGCTTTTCGACCTGCACGGTGATCTTTTTAATTTTATTATGTTTTAGGCAATTGTCTGCAATTTTTTCAGCCAAGGTTTCAGCAAGGCCGAACTTTCCTGAAGCGGCAATTTTCCTCACTTCTGCTATAAGATCCGAATAAGACACAGTTGATGATATATTATCGTCGCTTTGCTTGTCCCGGCGCAATACGTAAGCATCTATAGAGAACCTGACTTTCTGACGAGCAACCTTTTCTCGATCCCGAATTCCCAGATACATCCTAAGCAAGAGATTTTTAACAAATATTCTGTCATAAAGTTCTTCGTCCATTCCCGGCACCTATTGTATAGACTGCCTTTGAGTGACCTGCTCACGAAGACGTTGGCGCAAGGTATCAATCGGCAGAAATTCGCCATTCTCCCGGTAATGCCAGAACGTCCACCCGTTACAGGATGGTGCACCTTGAACCGTTGCCCCAATCTTGTGAATAGACCCCTTCTTCTGGCCAATTACATTATCGGTAATAATATTGCCATCTGAATGAACTTTTGCAATGTAACGATGTTTGGGATCAGTCAGTTCAGCGCCAGGCTCCAGCAAGCCGTGTTCTATCAACCAGCCAAACGGTATCCGTGGCTCTTCACGTTTTGAAGTAACTTGAACCAACGTTTCGTCAATACATGGAGTGGTTTCCTTAAGGCGGTTGCGAGCAAGATCAACATATTCATGTTCTCGTTCGATACCAATATAATTTCTGCCTATTTTTCTGGCTACAGCCCCTGTGGTCCCGGTACCAAAGAAGGGATCAAGCACTGTGTCTCCAGACAAAGTCGAGGCAAGCAGCACACGATAGAGCAGGGCCTCCGGCTTTTGTGTAGGATGCGCTTTACGGCCATCGTTTCCTTTTAATCTTTCAGTGCCTGTACACAATGGAATGAACCAGTCGCTGCGCATTTGAACATCGTCATTAAGCGCTTTCATTGCATCATAATTAAAGCGGTATTTTGAGTCCTTGGATTTTGCAGCCCAGATCAAGGTTTCGTGAGCATTGGTAAAACGACGCCCCCGAAAATTGGGCATAGGGTTGGTTTTGCGCCAGATCACATCATTTAATATCCAGTAGCCAAGATCCTGCAAGATTTTGCCAACGCGGAAAATGTTGTGATATGAACCAATAACCCAAAGAGATCCGTCATCTTTCAATGTATGTCTGGCGGCATCAAGCCATTCTGTTGTAAAATGATCATAACACTCCAGATCATCAAAGCGATCCCATGCATCATCAACCCCATCTACAAGCGTATTGTTCGGCCTTTGCAACTCCCCTTTCAACTGCAGATTATAAGGCGGATCCGCAAACACCACATCCGCACATCCTTCGGGCAAGGAGCGCATTATCTCAATACAGTCACCTTCCAGAACATTATTTATTGGGGATTGAATCTGTTTTTTCTCGCTCATAGCCTTGACTCGCTTGTTCTCAGACTTCGCATATTGATTCATTAGCGATTCGGCGTCAAGCTGAAAATCACGATTCTTTCAGCAGAGTCAATGAATTGAGATGTGTTCTTAAGCTGAAAAGTCGAGTCAGATCAAACCTCTAGTACGAGATCAAGCTCTCCCTGGATATTTATACTGCCGTACTCGATATAATTACGTACGGGCGCGAAAGAACGGCGATGATGCGATGTGACACCATTGGCTTCAATGCCGTTCAGGTGTTCTTTTGTTCCATAGCCGGCATTAGTACCCCACCCATAATACGGGTGAGTTTCATGCAGCTCTGCCATAAGACGATCCCGCCAGACCTTGGCGATGATTGAGGCTGCGGCAATGGAAAGGCTGGTAGCATCTCCCTTGATGACTGTCTGGGTTTGACAGGACATCCTGGGCGCAGCATTTCCGTCTATAAGAGCGCATTCGGGACATATAGAGAAATCCTCACACATTTTCTCTAAACTTCGCTGCATAGCTAGCAATGATGCATGATAAATATTCAGGTGATCGATTTCCTCAACGCTTGCCTGCCCAATTCCGAAGCAGGACATTGCACAGAGATCGTCATAAACCGCTTCGCGCCGATCTCTCGTTAATTGCTTGCTGTCATTGATCGATGACCATATTCGTTTGCGACGAACATCCTCTGGCACATAGGCGCATACAGCGACCACTGGCCCGGCAAGCGGTGCGCGACCGACTTCATCGATGCCGCAAACAATGCCAGTTAAAGATTTCTCGATTTTCCAGTTCGGGCGAGACATACATCTGCTTATGCACTCAACAGGCAAATGGATCCAAGGCTAAGATGATTATTCCGCTTTTCCGCCTGTGGATAAGTTTTATCCTATTGCCTTCCTGACAACCTCGTAAACATCCCTGGACAAACCAGGCAAGGCAGCAATATCTTCCAATACTTCTTTTATTCTTGATTGACGATCAGGGGTATAGCGCCTCCAGTCCCTCATGGGTGTCAGCAACCTGGAAGCTATCGAAGGATTAAGATCATTTAATTCTTTTACTGCCTCTCCAAGAAAACGATAACCTTCACCATCTGGGCTGTGAAAATTAACCGGATTATTCATGGCAAAAGCAGAATAAAGCGAGCGCACCCGGTTAGGGTTTTTGATATTAAAATCAGGATGCGA
>CAZJRT010000195.1:0-4138 GCA_964548445.1 uncultured Pseudobdellovibrionaceae bacterium | reverse complement strand
GGCTAAAATGGGGGTTTTGCCCTGGAGAGGTGTCCGAGTGGCCGAAGGAGCCGCCTTGGAAAGGCGGTGTGCGGCTTAGTCCGTACCGCGGGTTCGAATCCCGCCCTCTCCGTTATGTCTGACAGTGTCAACATAAGTTCCTGTACTTCAGGCACTTGCAGCGTTTTCTCGATTTTATACTGGCCCTTTGCCCTCAAATTGCCCTCAAGCGGAGAATTCTCACACCTGAGTATACCTGCTGATATGGTCGAATTTGCCAGGGCCTGCATAGCCTTCTGGCTCTCCTCGTCATGCAGGTGGTAGTATAACTCAAGCATTTCCGAGCAGCTATGCCCCAGCCAGGCCAGAGCTTTTCTGTATGCAACTGTTAAGGGGCGCCAATAGAATTAAGCGTTTTTGTGTCGCGAAGCCGACACAAATGCTTAGTTGGACTGCAGCGGGGACTTAACCCCCATTGATACGGTCAAAAAAGCGTTGATGATATACTTAAAAACCGGCAACCCGCCGACATTAACAGAAATGACAACTGAAAATAGCTAAAATATTACAGAAAAATAAACAGCCTGCTCCGGCAGTTAGATCACATATTTCACCTGGACTGCCTATCGAGCACAGCTTTGTTATCGGGCTTTCCGTAGTTGACAACAGGGCCGGAGCTTTTAACCATGCAATTTTCGGCGGCTGGGTGAAGCAGCACCCATGAGGGGGTCTTATTTATCAACCGGATCGATTTGCCTTTAAGCTGCGATGGGTCTTCCGGCAGCCATCCGACCGGGCCGCCGATTTCAATGGTCATTGACGATGGTACAGCATCAGGTGAAGCAGGCTCTATGTATATCTGGTGATCGCTGCCGTTTATCTTTGCCAGTAGACCCGGATCGTTGCCAAAGATATTTCCCTGTCTTTGCCTGCTATCCAGCACTTTGAGTCTTACATTACAGTTCGTAGAATGCGAACGCGGAATATCCAGGACCTGGCAGTATTTTGCATCCCCCCGGCAATCTCTCAATGTGGTTCCCGAACCGATATTGTATCCTACGCGAGTACATTCTGTAACAGTGCAATCGATTACCGTATGGCCGCTGCCGCCAAGAGCCAGGCATATCCCCCTTCGCATGCGCTTTACCGTAGAGTTTATCAAGGTTACACTTCCGGTTTTGCGGTCATTGGCTCCTTTGTAATTTCTTTTGGTGCCGCTGTCGGGATAAATACGAATGCCGTCCTCCGACAATGAAGTGATCTTTTCCGGCCGGATAATCTCGCCGCTGGCCTTGACAAAACCCTGTTCAACGGCAACACCTTCCTTTTCAAGGAGCATGTCATTGGTTTGCCGGAGGGCACCTTCTACCGAGGTATCTTCTATGAGGGTTTTGTCTCCGCCTCGAATGAAGATGCCATGGCCAAATGCTCGCATTATGACAGAACAGCCCCTGATCACGGTGTTGTCAGCCGGGCCTACACGAATGCCATTTCCCTTGGAAAGCCTTACCGAGGCGCCTCTGCCGATCCCGAAACTGCTCCCGTAGCCATACGGGTATGAATCCTGTATCGTAACTTTCACATTCAGCAGAGTATTGTTACTGCCGGTGATATTTATGCCAAGGGTTCCAAGGCCGCGTCTGCATTTTTCCGTGCTCTTAACCGTTTCCAGGTGCAGCCCTTCAAGAACGATATTTTCCCCTATCAGTCCAATAACGGAATTGCACGGCCGGTGTTCAACAACAAGCTTAACATCTGTCAGATCATAACGGCTGTTGTTGCCGGTAAAAGAGATCAAAGGCTCTGAATCGGCTTTTTCGATCTTGTAGGTTCCGGCTCTGACCTTCACCCTGACATTATCCTGCTCAAGGTAATCGTACACGTCTGAAAAATCATCCAGGATAACATATCCCTGTCCTGTCTTGTCGTGCTGCTGGCCCGATGCGGCACCGAAAATACTCGACACCACTATTAGACTAAGTATTATCATCTGCGGGTAATTTTTCATTAATGCCTCCAATCAAACTTGTGAACTCATATAATCAGGGTAATCGCCCGAGCCCGGATTTATCTACGCAGAGGGAATTTTCTTTCGCATCCTGCTAGCCTGAATTCGCAGTATAGCTCCAATACCCCCGATAAAGGCGCTGCAGATAAATATCAAAAACCTGGCATCCCATTCATTGGGAATGAATAACAGCAGAAAGATAAACGATCCATATACCAGGCATAGATTGCCGATAACCTTCATCTGCCGATAATCGCTTTCATGCGACGGACCGTGCTCTTTGGCCATATCAATGGGCGTATGCATTTCCTTGAAAAACTGGTCCACACTCTCAACGTACTTGCGGTTTTCCTTGTTATAGAAAAGTTTTGTAATGAAGTACCAGCTCACACATACCGCAAAGAGCACCGCCGTCGTGATCGCTATATTAAGATCGCCGATCTCCCTTGCATTCAACGGAACCGAAAGCTCCGCGATCGTGCCAAAAGCTTTTGAGATGAACTCCGGGGTAAGAATAATTCTCAAACCCAGAGAGCACGTCAGTCCTATGAACATCGTGCTCCAGCCGGACCAGGCCGGCACTTTTTTAATGAATATCCCAAGGAACATCGGTACTGCCACCGGAATGTTTACTGAAGCGGCCACTATCAGAAGAAGATCAAACAAAGGCAGCCCCTTGACATTTCTAAAAATAAGAGCGGTTACCATCCATGCAATACCATAAAACAGAATGAAGGTTCTGCCGACTACGATCTGCCTGGTTTCAGAGGCGTCCTTATTTATGATCCTGATATAAAAATTCCGAACAAAGGTTCCCGCAGCTACGTTTAGCTGACTGTTCATGGTGGTCATACTCGCAGCAAAAATCGCACAAACAAGCAGCCCAAGCAGTCCGTTCGGTAAAAATTTCATCGCCATGGCGACATAGGCAGCCTCATTGGGGTTCTTCAGCTCCGGAAATTTGGAAGCCAAATCCGGGTGAAAAATTGTGGCCGCCACAGCCGGGATCATCCAGATCGACGCCAGCACAATAAAACCGATTATGGTAACCAGAACCGCCTTTCTTGCTTCCTTACCGTTCTTTACAAATACGAACTTGGCAGCGCCCCCGGTCATACTGTCCATTACCATAAGCTGATTGAAAAGCAAGGTTACAGCGAAGAAAATTAAGACCCCCGGGCGATCAAATAATGTCCAGTCGAAATGGTGCGCCGGCAGTTCCTCTATCCGCCCTCCGAACCCGCCGATTTCAGGATGCAGCAGAACCCGTGCGGCCATAATAACCGTGATCACGATAACCACAAGCATTTGCACGAAATCCCCTGCAGTCGCAGCCCAGGCCCCGCCCAGCAAGGTCATTCCTATGACAACCGTACCCAGTATTATGATAAGAAATTTTGTATCAATTCCGAATGCCCCGCTGATAAAAATAGATATCGAGTAAAGCCATACCCCCCCGGAAAGCATGTAAGTGGGTATGTGAAGCCATGTGAAAACTTGCTCGTTGATTTTGCCATAACGCTTTCTTACCCCTTCGATAGCCGTTATTATTCGCATCTGCCTGTATTTGGCCGCAGTGAAAAAATACATGAATATAAGGGCAATTATATTGCAGATATATAGAAGCAGAAAGAAAGTACCCGTTTCATAAGCCTTGGCTGCCCCACCGGTAAATGACCACGCCGAGAAGTTCACCATAAAAGCCGAACTGCCGACCACCCACCACAGCATCGTTCCGCCACCGCGAAAGTAATCACTCGATGTCTTGCTGAAACTCTTATAGACAGGCCCCAGCAGAAACATGAATATCAGGTAGAACCCGATAACCACGTAATCAAAAAAGGTCATAAATATGTCCCTGCAAAATATGTGGAATGGTTATGGTAATTAAGTTTCATACACACTTTCATTCGCTGCAATATTCAGCAAACCTGCCTGTCTTGCTGAATTTGGAACGCCTTATCGGGGAACCGGCTGTAATCTGCGGGAACATCGAATGGTTCTGACCTGATTGCCCAGGGCGCACCGAGCTCTGAAAAAAGTTTTCCCTGAGCATGAGCCGTGGCTATGTAGTTTTCAATATCTTCGATCACGGTCTGAACCGATCCGTCCTTCTCGAATCTTTTTATGTGAGAATCACCTATCGGATGT
>CAZJRT010000194.1:0-4146 GCA_964548445.1 uncultured Pseudobdellovibrionaceae bacterium | reverse complement strand
TGTAGAAGCCGCTGCCGCCAATGCTGCTGCGTCAAGAGCATGGCTAAGACGCTCTCTCACCAGATACGCCTGCGCCAGATCCACGGAAAGACCAACAGCGCCTATCAAAACTGGCAAAGTTAATGCGAATAATGGCACTATGGAAGCAGTTGTCGATCTGCAATAACCCCTGAATTTATTCTTAAAATCATCCCATTTAACGTTCATTTTGAACCTCCATAATCGCTATTCGCAACCGCCGTTCTTTTCCACAATAGCTGTCGAACGCCCTCTTGTATAAGCGATTTCCTCCATTTCAATCTTATCAAACACATTGCTGGAGAAACCTGGCTCATAACCATACCGCACTGTTATTGCAAGTATCCCTTCACCGTCAATCCCAAGCCCGTCGACGATTGCAGGGACGTCACTATTCTGGGGCATATTCCTGGTTTCCCTCCAGCACACTTCAGCATTACCATCCTCATCGAAGGTAATACTGGCAATATCAATCCCGAAAGAACCGGTATCAAACGGCATAAGAGCCAGCTTTCCGGCCTCTATTGCATCATCAATATCCTGATCATTTACACTTATATTTCTTGCCACAAGATCAGCGACTATCTGTGATGCCCTGATAGTCTTTTGGCTCGCTAAGATTCCGTACCCAATATCGAGCAACCCTAACAATAGCAAAAGCAATATCGGGAATAGCAGGGCAGCCTCTATCGCTGCCACTGCAGTAGTATCTTCCAGATATCTGCTATTTGTTCGCATCATCATCTACTAAACTTCAAAATCACATGGCTCGATCTGCAATACGACAGTCGACATAAAAGGTACTCTGCCGTCAAAACCGCCCATCAACTGCGAAAAAAACGGAGTTATAATCGGATAATTATAATATGCTCTTATGAGAACAACTTCACTGTCACCTCCCGGATCGAAGCCCGAAGGAACAAAAACACCATTATGGTCATATACGGGCTGATAATCGGCCACACTGGAAAAGCTGTCATCAGGCATTACTATAGATTCAACAAGGATATTATCGGAACAACCTATCAAACTGGCATGTCCACAAAGCGCATTGATAAAATTTATTTCCGGATCGCCACCCATATCCTGAATCTGGCATGTGCGAATTAATCTTGAAGCTACACTCGTCCCCCCTTCAAGCAATACTGCAGATGTAAACATCAATGATACTTCAACAATACCCACCATCAGCATAATGAAAGGAAAGGCAACCAGAGCGAACTCTATAGCGGTAGCGCCCCACACCTCATCCAGCCATGATTTAATGAATTTAGTCATTTATATTTCGAATTTTGTTAACCCCGCACAATAGCGACACTCATCAACTTAATCAGATCATAGTGTCCGCATACTAACCCATACTAAATCATTGTAATTTAAAATGAGCTTAATCATATACTGTATTTATTAAGATTTTTTCTGGTTTTTATCCTTATTTTCTTCTTTATTTCCATCATTATCCGGATTTTTGCCAGTCTCGCTCTCAAGAGGAAAACCATCTTCACCCAGCTTGATTTTTCCGGTGACTTCAGGCCCCCACTTCCTGACAAGATCTTCCTGAGTTTTCTCAATTTCATCCAGGCGTAATTTAGCCTTCTCAGTCACAAAGACGACAACCATTCCTGTGAGAGACCATTCGAGCATGTAGCCAAAAGCAGCAGCGAAATACATGATTACAATAGTCAGTGGATCAGAAAGAATTTCAACGGCGCCTGAAATAGTGTGTGACGTTGTCCAGAGCTGGAGCACAAAAGGGGTGCAGCCCGCCAAATTCATTGCCCCGACAGTCAAACCCAGCATCTTCTCTTTTGATTTATCTATAAAAGAAGCCACGATCGCAGGAAGCATTCCTATCGTAAGCATCAATGTAGTCGGCACGAAAACAACAGCCGTAATAAATAGAAAGGTTAAAAATACCTGCTCTCTCCAGCCGGATTTGTTTTTTCTTTTAGCTAGCTTCGGCATGGCTATCAACCTCCTGAAAAAGTGAAGATAGTAAAGAGAAGAATAATTGCTCCGCCGAGCAAACCCGATACCATGGCAGCAATTTGCTTCCCGGTATTTTTACCAAATTCTCCTTCCCTCTCCATGTTCTTGGATAGTTTTATCTTTTCTCTTTGCAAGCCATTATATTCAATCATAGCCTTTCTAAAGGATCGGTAGTCTTTCCTGGATAATTCAGCATTAACCAGGATATTCTTGATCTTGCCAAGATCGCCGCTGTCTTTCAGTCCTTCTACCCGTTTTTTCAAACTCTCCCGAAGGTCCCTGTCGTGATACCTTACGTAAACAGGATCCAGCATTGCTGTTATAGCCCGGGTAATTGCCGGAAACTTTTCCATTCTCGACCGGCTCTGTATTGCTGCCAGAGTTCGAAGATGCGACAGGATACGGCTATGATCTTCCTTGGAGTTGATATCAATCAAATACGGATCGACCATATTACGGTCTTTAACAGAAATAAATGCAACGATATGACGATCCAAAAAACTGATAGGAGCATTACCTTTCTCGCACATATCTTCGAAAGCATACATCAGGTCTTCTGGTGATCGAACATAGTAGTTACGGAGTTTTTCGCTTAGACAATGACATTCCGGACTCAGGATATAAATACAGCGCTCAATGCCATAGCCGATATTTTTATGCCGGACATAAGCCCGACAACTTTCAAAGCGACTTACTATGGCATTGGCGTCTACTTTGCTGTTCTTATTGAATTCCAGCCAGAACAATACTGTCTGGTCGCTTACCAGTTCGGCATAAGGCTGCAAATCCTGTTTAAAGAACAGTGACTGCACCAGCGAATGCCCCACTCCATCAGGGCGCATATTGTGACCACCAATCCGCAAAGGCCCTTCGGAATCAAGAATAATGGAAACCCTGCAAATAAGACGCTCCTTATATGAGGGACCCCGGCCAGTTTCTTCGGCGGACTTCAATGCCCTGGCAAGAAGTTCTTCCGCCTCCTTGATCTCAAGTGAGCGCTCCAGCCATTGCTCAAGGATACCATCCTCTACCATTTGGACGGCCTCATTAAGATTATCGTGCAGCTCCATAGCCAGCACACTGGGGCGCAAATAACGTTTACTATTAAAAGTAATAGGCCGGGCCGCAATTATTTTTTTGGTAAGCTGTTTAGGGCTGAGCCTTTGCCCATCCATCCAGTCTTCAATTTCTTCAAACGTCCAGCGTTGATTGGGATCATCATAGAGCAATCCTCTAAGCAGTTCGAGGATCGGCCCGGTCAGACGCTCCTTGCCCATCAGAGCTATAAAACTGCCATTTTCAATTTTTTGCCTGATTATTTCCCGATCATTCATGCCTTCCAGCGGGTCATGATGCCGTAGAAGAACCGCCAGGGTGACACCAAGCGCATACATATCGTCAATCCTCGTCCCCAGACCTTTGGCGACAGGATCAGCCATCGCTCTTTCGATTGGCTCGTAAATGCATGGCTGCATGAAAGATGGGGGAGTAGAAAGACAGTCACCCAAAACCACTTTCTCAAAATTGGCTCCAGTGCTGAAAATATTATCGGCACGGATATTACCGTGGACAAAATCCTTATCCCGGAAATCCCTTAGAACCCCGATAACCTGTTTGACGACAGTCGCCAAAATCAGTTCGGGCTTTAAACCCAGAGCCTGCTTATCTCCCCTTGCGGCAAGTGGTTTTCCTAAAATGCTTTCATATACAAAGGCGTACCGCTGCCCACCCGTCGGCGGCCAGTTTATTATCCCGTAATGAACTAGTTTAATGAGGTTGGTATTGGAAAAATTTTCGAATACCTGGGTGGCACTAATACGAGGAATAAGATGATATTCACTGATAAGGGTAAAGTAGTTGCCACCATATTTCCCCTTGCCGGTAGCCTCATATGCCTTAACCGGCCCTACATCCAGATTTGGTAATCTTTTATCGGCCCTGACCTCAAATGCTGCAGAAAAAGGCACAGCTCCAAATTTACTGGTATCCGGTTCAGGTTCCACTTTTTCCTGATCCCTCTGATCGGCAGAAGGCTGCTCCTGCACCTCTTTGGCTTCAGACTCTACAGGCGCAGAACTTTTCTGTTCCTCCTCCGGATCGGGAGAAACGTCCTCTTTTTCAGGGATTTCGGTATCAGAC
>CAZJRT010000193.1:0-4173 GCA_964548445.1 uncultured Pseudobdellovibrionaceae bacterium | reverse complement strand
CTTCGAAAGAACGGAGTTAGCGAGTTAGAAGACCATATTGAGTTATTTAAAAGAGAGGTGGAAAGCATATTCAGGAGTATTAGTGAAGCGACAATGTGGACTAATTACAAAATTAGAATAGGCATGAAAAGATAAGCTAAAGGTAGCGCAAACGTCCTGTTTGCGATTACTATAGGTGCCAAATGACAAATGCAACATCCACCAACAGCGGCAAACCGCCAGGGCAACTGTAAAGCTGCAATTCTCTCCGCATTACAGTCGCCACAGCGGTTATGCCGCGGGACGTTAGACGTCATTATATTTGAAGGTTGTATATGAACGGTAAGATAGATTTTAAACAATTATGCCAACAGAAATCTATCTCTTTTCCGCAAGACGCTTTCAATGCTCATTATACAAAAAGAAATCAATTAAACTTGATTAGAGAACTACTTGAAGATTATTCAAAAATAACGGCTGAAAAATTTCAGGGAAATGATAGACACCTAAATATTGCGTCAATGTACATAGAATATGCAGCTGTTTTGGCCTATGCTCAGTTTGATATTTTTGCTGAAATGATTAATGTTATGATTCTAAATGAGAAACTTGATAAACGAAAAACCACTATTTATAACGTAAAGTGTGCTCTGAGTGATCATGAAGAAGAACAGAACAGACTTAAAGCAAAAATTGTTACACTAACTAAATCAGGAAATTATAAGTATTTAAAGGAATTAACGAACTTTATTAAGCATCGAAGTTGCACAAAGCCAAATTATAGTATTTCTAATCATAATCCCTCTGCATATAGTTTTGCCAAATTTTCAGATGCTGATGGTACTCTTAGAGAAGGTAAAACAGTAGTGGAATTATTTCAATTATTCGATGACCTTTTTAACGAATTATTGGCTATAGGAGATATTATCGGTGAGATTTTATCCAAGAAATATAACGACGTCTAACAGCGAATATGCGGTTTCGCTTCGCTCAACCCAAATTGGCCTACGGCCAACTTCGCATATTGGCGAAACGTTATAGGCAATACCGCGCTAAGACAATTGTGGATATGATAGAATGACAATGCGGAATATCTTTAAATCCCCGCGCCCCAAGAAGCCCGGCGTCCATGCCGGGCTAAGAAATAAAAACCGATTGGAGAAATAAATGGCAATACAGATACATAGCCAAATGGCGAATTTCATCTGGAGTATATGCAACCTGCTCCGTGGACCGTATAAACGGAATGAATACCGAAAAGTAATTCTTCCATTAACCGTATTACGACGCTTTGACTGTATTTTGGACCCGACAAAAGAGAAGGTTCTTGAAGAGTTTCAATCCCTGAAAGGGAAATCAGAAAACATTATCAACGCCAAACTCAGAGTGATTACGGGAGTGCCGTTTTACAATCTGTCAAAACTGAATTTCCCAAGGCTTTTGGACGACCCGAATCATATTGCCCCAAACCTGAACAGCTATATTAATTCTTTTTCTCCAAATATTCGTCAGATTTTTGAGCGTTTTGATTTTGGGATTCAGGTAAACCGGCTCAATGAAAAAAATCTATTATTCAATGTCATCAAACAGTTTGCATCGGACAGGATAGACCTTTCTCCTTCGAACATTGATAACATGCAGATGGGTTACGTTTTTGAAGAACTT
Organism: uncultured Pseudobdellovibrionaceae bacterium; assembly: GCA_964548445.1. Lineage (GTDB taxonomy): Bacteria > Pseudomonadota > Alphaproteobacteria > Micavibrionales > Micavibrionaceae > RZZS01. Next base: position 2,529 of record CAZJRT010000193.1, on the reverse strand, counting down.
ATACGAATTGGGGCAGAGCAATCCAATGAAGAGGCTGGAGAGCATTTTACACCCAGGGAAGTGATCCGACTGATGGTAAATCTGCTTCTCTCACCCGAGGAAGATTTACGCAAAAGCCATGTGGTGAAAACCATTTATGACCCAGCCTGTGGCACTGGTGGAATGCTATCTGTTGCCGAGCAATATATTCGTGATCTGAACAGCGACGCCCAGCCCCATCTCTATGGTCAGGACTGGAATGATGAAGCCTATGCCATCTGCCGGGCGGACATGCTTATCAAGGGTGAAGATGCTGATAATATAAAACCCGATTGTACCTTCGAAAAAGACGGGTTTAAGAAACAAAAGTTCGATTACATGCTTGCGAATCCTCCCTTCGGGGTCGAGTGGAAGCAGCAGCAAAAAACTATAGAAAACGAAAGAGATACACTGGGGTATGAAGGCCGATTTGGTGCTGGAACGCCTCGTATAAATGACGGTTCACTTCTGTTCCTCCAACATATGATCTCGAAAATGCGAGCCCCTGACGAAGGCGGTAGCCGAATTGGCATTGTATTTAATGGCTCACCCCTGTTTACAGGGGATGCAGGAAGCGGAGAGTCCAATATCCGCCAGTGGATTATTGAAAACGACTGGCTGGAGGCCATTGTAGCCTTGCCGGATCAGCTTTTTTACAATACCGGTATTTCCACTTACATCTGGATCATCAGTAACAAGAAAGAACAACGACGCAAAGGCAAGATCCAGCTCATCGATGCCAGAAACTACTTTGTTAAAATGCGCAAGAGTCTTGGAAACAAAAGACACCAAATTGGCGACGGTGAAGATAATCTGCCAGATCAGATTTCTGCTATCACTGAGATTTACGGTAGCTTCAAGCATAACGAAACACGGAACTTTACCATTGATGGTCAGGAGAAGGAACTTGAGGTATCCAAAATCTTCGACAACATCGATTTCGGGTTCAATAAAATCACCGTTGAACGGCCCCTCCGCCTTAATTTTCAGGCCAGTGAAGAACGAATAAATCGCCTGGATGATCTCAAAGGATTTATCAACATTGCCTCGAGCAAAAAGAAAAATGAAACCCTAAGGCAGCAGGAGATTGAGGCCGGGGAGAAACGGCAGCAGGTCATCAAGACCCTGCTTTATGATTTGGGGAAAGCCACTTCTGAGCAGCTGTTCAGGGACAGAGCTGTGTTCCTCAAGGAATTAAAAAAGTTGGATCAGGACACCGGCATTCGCTTATCTGCACCTGAGCTGAAGGTGATACTGGAAGCCCTGAGCGAAAAAGATGAAGCCGCAGAAATCTGCCGGGACGCTAAGGGCAGGCCGGAGCCAGATTCTGAACTGAGAGATACTGAAAACGTACCCCTGAAGGAAAACGTTGTAGAGTATTTTCAGTGGGAAGTTCTGCCCCATGTTCCCGACGCCTGGATTGACCACAAGAAGACCAAGGTCGGCTATGAAATACCGCTAAACAGGCATTTCTACCGCTATGAACCACCCCGGGAACTGGAAGAGATTGAGACTGATATCAAGGAACTTGAGCGGGAGATCGTATCCATGCTGGCTGAGATTACCGGAAGCATCGGGGTAGTCCAATGAGCGAGGAAATCAACAACACCGGCGATCTTATAATTTACGAGACTGCCGACGGCAGAAACAGGATAGAGTGCAAACTGGCCGGGGAGACTATCTGGCTCTCTCAGGGATTAATGGCTGAACTCTTTGATCGCTCCAAAAAAACCATCAGCGAGCACCTGCAAAACCTGTTTTCCGAAGGGGAGCTGGTTGAGAATTCAGTGGTCCGGAATTTCCGGACAACTGCCGCTGACGGCAAAAGCTATGAGGTGGTTTACTACAACCTGGAAGCGGTTCTGGCTGTAGGTTTCCGGGTCAAGTCGCCCCGGGGAACGCAATTCCGAAAATGGGCCAACACTCAGCTGCGGGAATTCCTGGTCAAAGGTTTTGTCGTGGACGACGAGCGGCTCAAAGACCCGGGGAAACTCGACTACTTTGACGAGCTTCTGGCCCGCATCCGGGAAATCCGTGCTTCTGAAAAGCGCTTTTATCAGAAGGTGCGGGACCTTTTTTCCTTGAGCACCGATTATAAGGATGATGAAAAGGCCGCACAGCTCTTCTTTGCCGAGGTGCAGAACAAGCTGCTTTACGCTGTTACAGGAAAGACCGCCGCAGAAGTGGTGGTTAGCCGGGCAAACCAGGAAGAGCCCAATATGGCCCTGACCAGCTGGAGCGGCAGCCGGGTGCGCAAACAGGATGTAATTGTTGCCAAGAACTACCTCAGTTCCGACGAAATCGATTCCCTGAACCGACTGGTGGTCATCTTCCTGGAACAGGCGGAGCTGCGGGTCAAGGAACGCAAACAGCTGACCCTGGATTACTGGAGGGGGAATGTAGACCGCCTCCTGGAGTTTAACGACAAACAGGTCTTGCAGGGTCCGGGTAGCATCAGCCACGAGGCCATGAAAACTATCGCCCACGACCGCTATGAAAGCTTTGATACCG
>CAZJRT010000192.1:0-4174 GCA_964548445.1 uncultured Pseudobdellovibrionaceae bacterium | reverse complement strand
GATCGGTAGCCCGCCGCTTCCTCTTCTATACCAAAATTTCAACACACAATCCTGAGCGTTTAGCGAAGGATCTTTTCATATGATTACCGCCAAAGATTCTTCGGCTTCGCCTCAGAATGACAACAAGGGAAGACTCCGCGTACTTAGCATCTCCGTGGTTAATACTTATTGAGGCGGAAGAAGAGCACCTTCTCCATCACCGGGCCGTACATGCCATCTGGTGGTTCTACCCTGCCCGAAATCCAGTCGAACAGAACCGGTTCACTCGTTTCCAGTATCATTTCGAATTCATTGAGTTCATCCTCAGAAAACCCGCTCAAATGCTTCTCCGCGAATTGCCCGAAGAACATATCTAGTTCTTTAGTACCCCGGTATCTCGATCGGTGGATCAGGCGTTTTCTTTTTGCTTCTAATTCATTAGCGGTTAACATTGTGCAATAATTTTAAAGTTTCCCGGAGAGCCAAAGCATGAAGCCAATGCCGCAAATTATCAAAGAAAATATTACTCTTATTATTGCTCTTGCTTTGCCAATATTACTGGCACTGTTCTTTATGGCCGCAAGGCATGTCAGCGAGGTAAATACCGAGCCGCCACAATATAACTTTCTGGTAGCCACGGGCTCTGGATCTGTCGATTTCAAGATCATTGACGGGCAGCTTATCTCAACCTTCACCTATCCTGAAAAGAATAACAGGGGACATTATAACTATCGAAATGCCCCGGACCTTTATCAGGTAAACGTGAAGACCATGATCGCGGAAAAGGTACCTCTGCCTCTTCCCGCGAACTGGCGTAATCCACCCGGAGCGCTCGAAGGAAACGCCGTTGACATGTTCCTGCCCGGGATCTCTGACAAAGAGTGGAGCGCGGCGATGATATCGCCTGACGGTTATGATTTCGGGCGACTTGAACGCTATGACTACAATCTGATGACCGAGATTTTCTCTGGCAGTCATAGAAGACGCGGCTACGGCATTACCAAAAACGGCCGGATAGAAAAAATCCGGGGCTTGCCGGAAAGCTCTTATAATCTTCGCCTTATCGCCTGGGAAGGAAACCAATGAGCCTAAAAGAATCCCAGCGCAAAGCTCTTCTAAAAATTGCTGACATAGCCGAGCATAACCAGCTTGGCATCGAACAGATTGCCTATGCCCTCAATAACCCTGCCAGCCTCGAAGCCAGAAAAGACCCGGCACGGGGCAAACATTTCATTGTCGGTCTGCTTACCTATCTCGGCGGAGCACTGATAGTTGCCGGTTATTCCATTTATGTCAGCATTGTATGGGATGAGATTGGCTCCCTGCCCCGTGTTATTCTGACGCTTGGAGTTTCGCTGGTAGCGCTGGCGATAGCCATTTCAGTCAGTAGAGACAGTAAATATTCAAAAGCCGCAACACCTCTATTCATATTCGCGCTTTTAAGCGAACCGGGCGGCATGTTCATTTTGCTTAAGGAATATAGTTCGGGCAATGACGCCCTTCTTGCCAGCGTAATCGTTTTTGGCGTTATGGCCCTGCAAAGCTCCTTGTTTTTCCTGACACTTCGCCGCACTTCATTGCTGTTTTTTGCCCTGCTATACGGACTTGGGTGGTATGGCTGCGCTCTCGAGTACTTTCATATCAACGAGCCTATGCTCTGGATGGCTGCAGGAGTAACTTATCTTTATCTTGGCTGGAGGATTCATAACAGCGGCATGAAGGCCGTAGCCCCACTGACACTGGTCGCCGGACAGGCAATGCTTCTCTCAGGCCTGTATTATTATCTCGGCAATACAGATGCCGACATTTTGCTGGTTACAATTATCTTGTCGATGTTCGTCTGGGCACTCTTTATTGGCAGCAAGTCGCTGGTGATAACCTCATTGCTCTTTTTCGTAAATCTCGCAGGTAAATACTTCTTTTTCTGCACCTCCGAATACGAACCGCTCGTTTATACCTATACGGCAATGGGAGCTTCGATATCGATGCTGCTGATGGGACACTGGGTCAAGAAGCATTTTACCAGGGTACTCTCGCCGGTCTGGTATTTCTTTGGCTCGTTCCTGCTATATGCCAGCGGTTTTGAGCTGGTAGCGGACAGCCCTTATGACATACTCTTCCCTATCCTTCCGGGGATTATGCTGTATACAGCACTGCAAGAAAAAAGCCGCACCCTGCTGGGAACGGCTATTTTCGCTTTACTGATATTTATCGGCTATTACACAACCACATATTTCAGCGATGTGATCGGCTGGCCTTTAGTGCTTATGGGCATGGGAGCCCTGGTGATAATGGCAGGCATAATTACTTACAAGACCTCGGCCACTTTCAAGCAAACCTAACGGTAAGATGCCAAACCTTGCTCTATCATCGAGCAGCGCTGATCTCCGGAAAGGCAAAGAACCGGAGCCACAAGCAATTGATACAGCGACTGATCCGGTTTTATTCCGGTTTGCTCTGACACGTCATAAATCATGTTTGCACATTCGGTATAGGCACTGCGCATGGCATCAGCCGGAACTTGCTCGGTCATAGCTGCGGTAGCTGCAGCGCAATGCTGTTTGATGGTCTCTGCCTGTGTGGTCTTGCCTGTCTGATTAAGGCTTGCCATATATTTGGCCGTTAAAGCCATAGCTGCTTCTGATGAAGCTTTCAGGCAAGGCTGACTCTGCCAGTTTCCTACACAAGCACTCGCGACACCCGCAGCATATTTCTGGGCATCATTAGTTTGTGCGTTGGCCGGCATAATAAAAAATGCCAGGACCACGGCTAGTACAGGCATAAATATTTTTTTGCTAAATAACATTAATCATTCCTTTTTTTCGTGGGAGTGGAGCAAGTAAAACATTTTTGACACACTAGTTCAAACACCTCTCTTTTTCGCTAGTGCCATCCTGGGGAAAAATCTCTAACATATAAATATGCCAAGACCTTTCGAACTGGACCCATTATTTCGTGCAATGACCGCCCTGCCCGGCATCGGCCCGCGGAACGGCAAGCTGCTGGAAAAGTTGGCCCGGGGACCAAAAGTACTCGACCTGCTCTGGCATCTGCCAATTGATTTCATCGACCGACGCTTTTCCCCGAAAGTTTCCCAGGTTCCTGATGGACGCGTGGTAACACTCGCCCTGATCGTCGACAAACACCAGCCTGCACCGCGCAAAGGACTTCCGTACAGAGTCCGTTGCCATGATGAAACCGGTTTCATTACTCTGGTATTTTTTAATGCAAATAAAGACTGGATCAACAAGCAACTCCCCGAAGGCAAGGAAGTAGTAGTCAGTGGCCGTGCGGAGTTTTTTCAAGGTACGCCGCAGATCGTCCACCCGGATTATATCGCCAAACCTGAAGAACGGCACACAATCGAAACACTTGAACCTGTATATCCATTGACTGCAGGAATAACTAATAAAGTAGTTCGCAAGGCAGTGAACGCAGCATTGCAATGGGTAAAACCGCTGCCGGAATGGCTGGATGCCGCACATAAAGCGAAGAACAACTGGCCGAATTGGGATGATGCAATTAAGATAAGCCATTATGCAGTCTCCAGTCCGGAGGCACAATCCCAGACGCCCTCCCGCTCTCGCCTGGCTTACGACGAATTGCTGGCTAATCAGCTTACCCTTGCCCTGGTGCGCGCCCGGCAAAAACATCAGAAAGGCAGATCTTTTCGAACTACAGGTGAACTAAGAGAAAAGCTGCTGCGTCAGCTTCCTTTCGGATTAACCGGCGCCCAGTACAGAGCAATTACTGAAATTGATAATGATATGACGGCATCATCCAAAATGATGCGTCTGCTGCAAGGTGATGTGGGCAGCGGTAAAACAATTGTAGCTGCACTGGCCATGTTAAATGCTGTCGAAAATAATGCGCAGGCCGCAATGATGGCTCCGACTGAAATACTTGCCCGCCAGCACGGAGAAAGCCTTAAACCATTCTTAGATGCATTAGGTATCCGTTTTATTGTTATGAGCGGGCGGGACAAAGGCAAGACTCGCGAAATCCTGCTTGATCAAATAAAAAGCGGTGCAGCACAAATAATAATTGGCACCCATGCAATCTTTCAACAAGATGTCGAGTTTGCAGATCTTGGGCTTGCAGTAATCGACGAGCAACATCGCTTTGGCGTACACCAGCGAATGCAGCTCTCAAGCAAGGGAGCAGGAACAGATGTCCTTATAATGACAGCGACTCC
>CAZJRT010000191.1:0-4215 GCA_964548445.1 uncultured Pseudobdellovibrionaceae bacterium | reverse complement strand
CCAATCAGTTTGTAACAGCAAGGTCCTGATACCGCCTACTGCACATAAACTTGCCATCAGCCAGGCTTCAAGCAACAGGAATTGCAGCACTAATGGAATACACAAATACGAATGATAAAGATTAAAGGCTTTTCGGTCTTTTTTGCTCATCCTGATATAAATCAGAACCGTCGCAACGACGCCCAGAGACTGTGCTATCCAGAACACCTGATTGTCAGAAAAGAAAGTCCCCACAGCGCCATCCCGCTTGCCCGTGTGCCCAACAAGCAAACATCATAGGCATGCACTTCCAAAGGAAAGGTTAACATATCCCGGAATAGTCATAATTTTTTACAAGAGAATAGTAATGACTGCGCATTGCAGCCAGCTCACGCCCCTCCTTACCATCCAGAAAACCCAGCTTGAGAATATAACTGTGCAGAAAAGCAATATGAGGAGTAGCCGGTAACGACCTGAAAAGCTTCTTCAAAAATTTGCGAAATCCTGTCACTTCACCGGGCCAGGCATTACGCAAATCCATCTCTGCCTGCCATAGCGCATAACGTTTATGACGATCTTGCCATTTAGTCATATCTTCGCTTGCATAGTGGAGTAGTGATCTTGAAAGCTTCCCTATCTTCTTGCCAGCCGCTTCCGCTTTTAACACCGGCTGATAATGCCCTTCGATTTCACCCATACCCGGAATATCGAGATCGTTCACAACAGGAAACTCTATATATCGCCTGTCGATCAGAGCAAGCTTGTTATTCTTCAGGCCAAAGCGCAAAGCCCGACCGTTCAGTACATAACGACCTTTGACAAAATATCCTGCGCGCTCTGGCGGGCTTTTCCAGAATAGTCGCGCAATCTCTTTGGCCAGTTTGGGAGTTACTACTTCATCTGCATCAACAAAGAAAATCCAGTCATAGGAAAAATCGATATTATCCAGCGCCCACTGGCGTTTCTTGGGATAACGCCCGTCCCAGAAAAACGGAAAAACACGCGCATTCTTTTCCCTGGCGATCCGGGTAGTACCATCATTACTGGCTGAGTCCACAACGACTATCTCTCCAAAATTGGCCAGCGCATCAAGGCAACGACCAATATTGGCCGCTTCGTTCTTTGTCACCACAACTGCGCTTACCGGAATACTACTCATGCCGTACGTTTTAATGCATACACAAAATAACCAAACAGCGCCCCTATCATAGCCAAAGCCGGATAAAAGAGCGTACGCTTTGGCCAGTACGGCATGGAAGTACTGGCAGGCGGCTCTGCTATAGAGGCGGCAAAAGGCTCGTCCATATTTACCATCATCATAATCTGTTCCTGCTCCATCAAAATGGAAACCAGTGCCTGTCGGTGCTGGGGGTGAGTGACTTCATCCAGCTGTCCACTGACATATGCGATCCTTTGTTCTGTCTGATTTTTAACTTCGCTACGGATCATGTCATCCGCTGCATTCCTTAAAGCTGATAATAATGAACTCGCAAACTCAGGGTCAGGATGAGAATACTGTACTCGCCGTAAATAAGTTGCCCCAACAGGCAATATCTTAATCTTTCTGGAAAGATATTCGGATAGCTGAACCGCATTAGCTGCTTCAGGTGGAGAAGAGAAAATGAAATTTTTATCTTCTTTAATTTTGCTCATCAGACTCTTGTGATCGAGCAACTTGCCAGCCACTGAAGGGCCGGTAAGAGTATTTTCGAATCTTACAAAATCTGCCGATTCAGATGGCCCCGGCCGCCGTACAATATACTCAAGATTGGGCAGATCAAACTGCCCCAATAATGCAGTTATGTCAGCAGTAGCCGTTTCTGAAGTTGGGCCGATAAGCATCTGCGCGCGATAATGAGGCACTGCCACCTGAAAAAATGCTAACACTATTAAAAGCCCGGAAGCCATCCCGCCAATCACATATGGCCAGGAATTTTTAATATCCCATATGAGATCCTTTAAGGTCGGCTCCGTGTGTGCACTCATTCCATTTTCTTTCTTTCGACTGTAGCTTCTGCCCTCTCCACCCATGCCCTTATCGATTGTTCAGGCACAAACACACGTCCAGCCTCTATTGCACCTTCCCGTGCATCAAACCAAAGTTTGCCGTCTTCCCGGTAATGCCTGATAGTTTCGGCCAGCAGCGCGCCCTGCCCTTGCGGGATCACCGCTCCGGCATGATATTCAGTAATGACCTTGGCTGCTTCACAATGGACAGGGCCAATAAAAATGCATGGCCGCTTGACTGCCAGTGCCGAATAAAGCTTGCAGGGAACCAGCATGCCAGCTGCCTCGTGGCGCATGGAGATAAGATGCACATCACCGCTTTCCAGTACTTGCCTTAATCTTTCAGGCGGCTGATAAGGCACCAGACGAATATTATGTAGTTGCCGTTTTGCACGCTCCTGCGCCAGCCGGTCCTGCCCGGGACCATCACCTACGAACACAAACTCGATTTCCGGATAGTCTTTGGAAAGAATGGCGGCAGCATCGATGATCGCCTGCAAGGGATGCGCACGGCCAATATTCCCGGCATATAATATACGGAACTTGGGACTGTCATCCTTGAACAGATCTTTGAAAGGCCGGGCGCCTCTAACCTTACGAACTTTTTTTCGCTTCCATGAAGCGCGCAAGGTTGATTCGCCCAGCTCCATATCGGGCCAGTTAGGAATAACTGAAATCCTGCGGGGGTCCACGCCTTTCTCCGCCAGCACACGAGCCATACAACGCCCGATAACGATAACCCTGTCTGCCTTACGCAATGCACGGCTAGAGAAGAAAGACAGAAGTCCCATTACAATTTTAGACGGTTTGATACCCAGCACCGGCAAGAGATCAGGATAAAGATCATGACACCAGTGCAGATGAGCGCCACCCTTGACCCTGGCCAATAAGTTTCCCATCAATACCAGTAATGGAGGATCTGTCATTGTTACTATCAGATCAGATGGCGGCAATCGCAATCCTTCTCTGAAAAGTCGCCACCAGATACGCAAAGAGCCTAATACTGATCTCGCTGCAACAGGTACTCCAATCCTGATGATTTCGACCTTGCCATCTTTTTGCCTGCGCGCTTCAGGAGCAGCAGTAACGACTGTAACTTTCCAGCCATTATCGGCCATGCCTTTGGCCAGCTCACGCAACAGCCTCCCGGTCGCCCCTCGCTGTGGAGGGTAAACCCGGTTAAAAAAAACAACAGAAGGCTTGCCGCTTGAGCGTTTTTTCTTCATGTAGCCGACTCTGGTTCGGGAGAAATCTGCAAATTGTCTTCATTACTATAACCTGAAGCCTTACGCAACCAGCCGGGTGCATTTGCAATAGCTACGGCCAGTAATAAAATCAGCCCAAAATCGAGCGACTTATAACTGGCATACAGAAAAACATTGATCATAAAAGGCATTGCCAAAGCATATCCGATTACAGAACTATTCTGCCAGACAGCTAAAATCTTGCGCGCAATTAGCAGAAGGTAGAATCCCAGCAATATCAGCCCTGCCAGACCTGTTTTAAGCCAGAATGAGGTAAGCAGGCTATGGGTAAAATTCACGGTAACCCCTCCTGCCGCCGGGGAGACAAAGGTAGCTCCCCAGCCTTTGCCAAGTATCACAGCAAATAAATTATTATGGAGTACTTCAGTAACTGCCAGAGCCTCCTGTAATCTGTTATTGAACCCTACATTCAGTGTTTTTTGCGCCAGCACTTCCCACAATCCGGAGACCTGCGGCCAGAATAAAAATATTGCAAAGGCTAAAAACAATGCTGGCAATACCATACGCACAGGCCTGTAAATCATGGTCTTTAATGTTAGTAAAACGAGCATTACGGCTATTGCCCCCATGCTAGCCCTTTGCAGGGCAGCCGCCATTGCAGCAACAATGATCATGGCAAACGTAATCATCCCTGCCAGCGAAACAGGCCTTGTCTCGCGTATGGGTCCTGTGAGTCTTTCAAAAGCTGATCCCATAAGAAGTAAAGCGGCGAAAAGCACTGTTGGCGCGTTTACAAGATAAAGCTGTTCTGAAGTCAAAACCGGTGAAAAACCGGATAAGCTGACATCATTTATGAACTGACTGCGCAGGGCAAATGCCAGACCGGCCAATATTACAGCGACGATTAATCCGCGTAAATATGCTGGTTTGGAACCAACCAGATCCGCAAGAAAAAACGGCATCAGCAAAAACAGGAAAGGAAACATATCCCTTACAATATTGCCGATGGCATTGCCATTTGCCA
>CAZJRT010000190.1:0-4273 GCA_964548445.1 uncultured Pseudobdellovibrionaceae bacterium | reverse complement strand
TATCATCAACGCACAGATCAGGGACGAACTTTTACTCAAAACATGGTAGATGACATGCTTCTTCTATAAATAAATACAAACTTTGTTCCTCACTTAACTTCGAAATGAACTGGTGTAATTTCTGTATGATAGCCGTCCTCAATCAGGGAAACTGTTAAAACATACTCGACTTTTTCGACCGGCCAGAGGTAATAGCTTGCAAAACAAAACGCCAAAATTTTGTTTTTAAAAGTAATGATTCAATATCTGGAATAATCGGCATAATTGACCCAGACATTGATGCGGCCATAGCGTCCGATTATTCTCCGGACAGCGTTTTCCTTTTTTCCGCTAACGGCCAAACGTGCGATTAGTTTTCCTAAAAATTTTTTCGCTAGAACCTTTTCGCAAGTTAGCAATCCGGAGATCTAAAATAGCCGGAACAAAGAACGGGTTATGTAGTTGGAGGCGCCACACAAAATACATGAACGGATAAATAATGGGAGCGCCTCGCAGAATGCTGAATCGTTTTGATGCTGTGGCCATCATTGTCAGCATTGTTATCGGGGCGGGAATATTCAGCATCCCCGGCATTGTCGCAGGACATCTTGCCGACCCGGTTCTTATACTGGCGGCATGGATCGCGGGCGGGGCAATTGCACTTTTAGGCGCCCTTTGCTACGCGGAGCTGGCGTCTACATATCCGAGTTCCGGCGGAGAATACCGTTTCCTGACCCGTGCCTATGGTCCTAATGTCGGCTTCATGTTCGCATGGGCCCGCATGACGGTGATGCAGACAGGCAGTATTGCAGTGCTGGCCTTTGTGTTTGGTGACTTCGCCTCGCGCATTCTTGATCTGGGTGCGCATAGCTCCGCAGTATACGGGGCTTCAGCAATCATTCTGGCTACCATTATTAATCTCGCCGGAGTTCGCGAAACGAAGTTCGTTCAGGGAGTACTGTTCACGCTTACGATGCTCGGCGTTCTCGGGGTGATCGCCGCCGGATTTATACCTGCGGCTGAACCCGTCGCTGCTCCCGGACCAGCAGAAGCAGATGGCGACCTGCTTTCGGCCATCGGCCTTGCAATGATTTATGTGTTCTTCACCTTTGGAGGCTGGAATGAAGCGGCTTACATTTCAGGAGAAATAGAGGGAAGCCGAAGAAACATTGCATGGGCGCTGGTAGTCAGTATTGGTTTAATCACGGCAGTTTATCTGGCCCTCAACCTTGCCTATTTAAATGCCCTCGGTCCGCAGGCCATGGCGGGGTCGGAAACTATCGCCAGCGACGTCCTCGAGACTGCCGTTGGTGATGCAGCCGCTGTGGCAATGTCGGTCCTTGTCATGATCGTCGTTCTCGCCTCGCTCAATGTTACGATCTTTACAGGCGCGCGAACGAATTATGCAGTCGGAGAGGATTTTTCGCTATTCGGATTCCTGGCGCGCTGGAGCAGTAATGGCGGTGCTCCGGTCCCCGCGCTTATCCTGCAGACATCAATCGCCCTTGGCCTTGTCCTGCTGGGAACCTTGAACCGTGGAGGACTTGAGACGGCTATCGAGTACCTTGCTCCTGTATTCTGGTTTTTCCTGTTACTGACGATCCTTGCGATCTTCGTGCTTCGCAAGCGGGAGCCGAACATCGATCGTCCGTTCAGGACGCCACTCTATCCTATCACTCCTGTTTTATTCTGCCTTGTTTCAGGCTACCTGCTCTATTCGAGCCTCAATTATACCGGTATCGGTGCGCTGGCAGGGGTGGCGATTCTCGCCGCCGGCATTCCGATTCTCCTCTGGGCGAAGCGGACGCAGGCTGTAAGGGTTGGCGGGATCGCCGCTCAAATTCCCCTATCAACAACAACCATTAAGGAGAAATACAAGCCATGATATTGTTTATGAAAAAAGGTCCGGTGGCCTGCCTGATCGTCCTGACGGTTTTGGCATTCTTTGCGACAGGATCCTCGATCGCAATTGCACGCGACGTGCCCTATGTTCCCACGCCACAGAAAACTGTCGAGACTATGCTCGAGATGGCTGATGTCGGCCCCGGTGATGTGGTCTACGATCTCGGCTCGGGAGATGGCCGCATTGTGATCACTGCGGTTGAGGATTTCAACGCGAAGAAAGGCGTTGGAGTCGATATCGACCCGGTCCGGATACGTGAAAGCGAGGAGAACGCTGTGGAAGCCGGTGTCACTGACCGCACGGATTTCTACGAGGGGAATGTCTTCACCTTTGATTTCAGCGAAGCAGACGTTTTAACAATGTATCTCCTGCAGGGAGTCAACGAGCGACTGCGCCCTCGTATCCTGAATGAACTGGAGCCGGGAACACGAGTTGTTTCCCATCAGTTCGATATGGACGACTGGGAGCCTGATAACACTACGAGGAGCAGTGGCGGCAGCACAGTTCACTTCTGGGTCGTGCCCGCGCAGGTCGCTGGTGATTGGGAGTGGCAGGCAAACGGAGAGACTTATCGACTGGAGCTCGATCAGGAATATCAGAAAGTATCGGGAAGTCTTGAAGCCGAAGGCGACCAGAGCATCCCGGTCCGTCAGGCCAGTTTAAAGGGCAGGGATTTCGAGTTCACAGCTAAAGGAGAACAGCCTCTCAAGTTCGAGGGACGCGTTACGAAAGACGATACGATCGAAGGTACGATGACGATCGGTGATGAACAACACACCGTAGTCGCCAGCCTCCGGGAATAGATGCCGGGGGTAAAAAGCAACTCTGGCGATGTAACAAACAGCTGGCAGTTTGGCGGCGAATAAGGCGACAAAAAAACTGTCGCCTATTCGTTTTCCTGATCATCTTCTTTTACCGACCCGATCCAGCCCTTTATTCCGCGTTCCTCATCTGTACCGGGAATAATGTTGTCGAGAATAAAAACCCACACGCCAGAGACCATCATCGGCCTCCTTCATTTAATATATCTGCTTACCTGCGAAGGTCTGGAAAGCACCAAAGAACCTCAGGCTTTCTCTGTGTTCGAAGAAACATTCAAAGAGTACGGCATGCCTTGTACTATCCGTACTGATAATGGCCTGCCGTTCGCTTCCCCGAATGCTTTCGGCCTTTCCAAACTCTCGGTGTGGTGGCTATTGCCAGATATCGACTACCCGTATGCGGACAGAATCATCACCGTATCTACATGCGGGCGTATCTGCATCGGCAAACGAAAGATCAACTTAAGCACCGTGTTCTCAGGCCAGAAGGTCGGCATCCGCGAGGTTGAAGACAAAATCTGGCTTGTCTCGTTTATGAAATACGATATAGGATTCTTCGATGAAATGGAGAACAGAGTGGAACCAGCCACAAACCCGTTTGACGTAATAGTGTTACCTATGTGCCCGGAATGGACCTCTAAAAAAATGGTGCCGTTGAAGGGATTTGAACCCCCGACCCACGCATTACGAATGCGTTGCTCTACCACTGAGCTACAACGGCTCACCAAATTTCCGCCGACCTGTATATAACCTGTAAAATTGGTCAGCCGAAAAGTAAACTCCTTATATTCTGCGCCGTAGCTGGAAGAGTCCCACTAATTACGAATGCGTTGCTCTACCACTGAGCTACTGCGGCACATCCATTCGGACCATTACGATCTAGCCGGATTAGGTTCGGAATTCAACGAAAAAGTTTTTACGGGCCTTGCTAAAGCGGCTTTGTGCCTATATATCAGTCTGTGGAAGGTCGGCGCGGACGGAAGTCTCGCCAATCCGGTCAGGTCCGAGAGGAAGCAGCCGTAACGAATTTCTTCCGGGTCGTGTCCGGTCTTCCTCTTCAATCTTCAGTCTTCCTGAAAATCTGGCTTGCTTGAGGACTACCAGGGTTAATCAGCCCAGTGTTAACAGGGCATGGCACGCGCCTGTATGACTCTGTTTACTATAAAGATTGACGCATATAAACGCTTCTACTTTAATCTATAGTTGCTTTCCCGATTTCAAATGGAAATAGATGAAATTCATTTTTGTGCCGCTGTTATATGCTGCCGGTAAATTCAAAAGTTCTTCTGCGGGACGAGTATTTGATCGAACCTTGCGAGGTGCCAGAGCTTTTTACAAAGAAGTCGCCGGAAGAGAAGAACAGACAGAGGCAGAGGCTATTCCCTCTCGTAAAACAAGCTGCGGGGAGCTGATCTGCAAATATGGCCCGGATATAAAAAAAGATGTCATGTTTTTAAGCCTTACCGAGATCCTCCCTTTTCTGGAAGACTATGTAAGACCGCCAAAACTTGTAATAACCTTCCTTGATGATTCATGCCTGGAATTCCTAAGAGCCGGAGAGGATTACTAC